>NZ_JBXAYJ010000080.1:0-230 GCF_056782215.1 Dellaglioa sp. CoH-55-MRSF-6 | reverse complement strand
GAACGGGGTCAGGTGCCGTTACGGCGGACTAGAGGCAGCATTCGAGGGAAAATCCTTATTTTCTCTACGGAAATGTTGCATTGCGGAAACCGATTCGATATGATTTGAACTGTCTCCTCCATGTCTCCTCTGATATGGATTCAGCCCGCCACTTAGGCGGGCTTTTTTTTGCGTGCGATTTTGTCGCGGCGCTTCCGTTGCCGGCTGTCGCCGCGCTCAGAACTTGTACG
>NZ_JBXAYJ010000079.1:0-230 GCF_056782215.1 Dellaglioa sp. CoH-55-MRSF-6 | reverse complement strand
GTGCCGAGCAGCACAACCAGAGCACAAGCCGACAGCCACGGCGTCCGGAGCGGCACTGCCATCGCTCGACTTCCTAGTACCCAGCTCGTCCATTCGCGCGTACCGAGGCTGCCGTCCCCCCGAAGTCTCACGACCGTCTGAAGCAAGCGAATCGGCTGCGCTGCGACAACCAGAATTGCCGAAAGCACACCACCGAGCAGAAGCAGAGTCGTGTACGCCGCAAACGAGAA
>NZ_JBXAYJ010000078.1:0-231 GCF_056782215.1 Dellaglioa sp. CoH-55-MRSF-6 | reverse complement strand
GCTCGGCATACGCGCCGAACGAGCCGGCCGTCGGATGCGCGACGGTCATTTCCGCGAGCGCGCCCATCAGCAGCAGCGTGATCAGCGCGCCGCTCGCATAGGAAAACAGCACGCTCGGGCCGGCGAGCCCGATCGCGAACCCGCTGCCGAGGAACAGCCCCGTGCCGATCGCGCCGCCGATCGCGATCATCGCCATCTGCCCCGACGTCAGCGCGTGGCGCAACCCTTGTT
>NZ_JBXAYJ010000077.1:0-231 GCF_056782215.1 Dellaglioa sp. CoH-55-MRSF-6 | reverse complement strand
GACTCACGCAGGGCGCCAACGCGTTCGATCCCGACAACGGGATGAACACCGCGAACTGCAAGGCGATCCAGGTCCTGATCTACACGAAGAACCACGAAGGCACGACCATCGCGCACATCGTCGACGAGATCAAGCGCTTCGCGGCCGAGAATCCGACGCCGAACGTCGCGTTCCGGCTCGCGGGCGGCAACGTCGGCGTGATGGCCGCGACCAACGAGGCGGTCGGCGACG
>NZ_JBXAYJ010000076.1:0-231 GCF_056782215.1 Dellaglioa sp. CoH-55-MRSF-6 | reverse complement strand
GCATGTGTCGCACGGATTGGGCGGCGGCGTCGATCAGCATATCAAGGACATCGCCCGCCGCTGCGAGGGGCGCCTCGTGTCGCTCGTGCTTCGGCCGGAAGACGGCGGGCGGCTGGTGTCGATCGGTGCTTGGGATGCAGATTCGTCGATGCGAATCGCAGTCGATGCGCAGCAGGGTTCGGCCGCGCTCCTGCCGTTCCTGAAGGCGATCGGCGTCGATCTGGTCCACTA
>NZ_JBXAYJ010000075.1:0-232 GCF_056782215.1 Dellaglioa sp. CoH-55-MRSF-6 | reverse complement strand
GGCGATCATGAAATACGATTGGTTTGTGAGTACACAAAACGCGGCGGGGCCTGTCTCGGGCATCTACTGCACGGACACGGGTAACACCGTGCAGGAATGGCCGGGCGACGACGGCACCATCGCGCAAGCTGAGGCCGAACGGCTCAACGCTGAGCACGTGGCGGCCCGAACGCGCATCGCATAAAGGGCTTGACACGTCGTTGGATAGCGTCCATACTACAGACTCTTACCC
>NZ_JBXAYJ010000074.1:0-235 GCF_056782215.1 Dellaglioa sp. CoH-55-MRSF-6 | reverse complement strand
AGGAGTCCGGTGTCGCTCGGCCTTCCTAGCCACCTCTCCAGGGCGGCCAACTCCCGCGCGCTGGCCACGGCGGCCCGCTGGGCGGCGCTGGTCTGCCTGGTGATGGCGGCCGTCAACGTCGCGGTCTCGACGGTCGGCGGGACGACCGGCGCGGCCTCCTGGATCAGCACGCTGGTTCTGCTGCCGATGATCGCCCTGCTGATCCTGCAGTCGCGCGGCCGGACCGTCGCGTTCA
>NZ_JBXAYJ010000073.1:0-235 GCF_056782215.1 Dellaglioa sp. CoH-55-MRSF-6 | reverse complement strand
CGGATGTAGCGCTGCCGCATCTCCGGAGTCATAAGCTCCCACCACTCATCGTTCGGATCATACGTATCTGCATGAGGGTTATTCGGGTGTTTTTCGTTGTAGCGTTTGCGCTCAGCAGGAGTCATGTCCTCCCACTTACCCTCGCTGGCCGTGACCATTAGGCGTGCTATTACTTCTGCTTTCATAGTCTTGTCCTTGGTTAACCAAACCGTGTATTTACGAGGGTTAGTTGATC
>NZ_JBXAYJ010000072.1:0-237 GCF_056782215.1 Dellaglioa sp. CoH-55-MRSF-6 | reverse complement strand
GCGCTGAGTACAAGGAAGCGGATAAGCATGGTTGGACCGTGAGCAGCGCATGGACCGATCGCCTCGGTGAAAGCCGGTTGCTCGACGCAGCACCCGAGATTCACACGATCCTCAACGGCAACAAGATGCGATAAGTACTTGACGGGGGCTGAGGCTCCCGTTATACTTTATTTCATCAATTCACAGGAGGAAATCATGGCGAAGCGCAAAACGGTCAAGCACTCGGACCTGAAACAC
>NZ_JBXAYJ010000071.1:0-237 GCF_056782215.1 Dellaglioa sp. CoH-55-MRSF-6 | reverse complement strand
GGCGAATACAGCTTGTCGATGCAGAACTCGCTGCGGTGCGTATTGCCCGTCACGTCGATCAGCAGGTTGCGCAGCACGCGGTCGACGAGCCACGGCGGCATGTCCTGCCCGAACAGCAGCTTGTTGCGCTGGATCTCCGCGAATGCGATGTCGAGCTCGTAAAGCTGGTCGTTGCGTGCCTCGTCGACCCGCGGCGCCTGGCTCGTCGGCCCGATGAACAGCCCCGAGAACAAATAC
>NZ_JBXAYJ010000070.1:0-239 GCF_056782215.1 Dellaglioa sp. CoH-55-MRSF-6 | reverse complement strand
CACCTTACCCTTGGGCTTGGCCTTTACCCGACGATTCTGAATTTCCTCCATTTCGGACTCCGAAAGAAGTCCCGGAAATAGATTGTAGTCACCAGATTCTGCCAACGCCTCAAGATGATCCGTTACGCTGTTGACCTTCGAATAATCAATCTTTTTCATTGTCAGTGTCCGAGTTTTTGGTTCTGGACGCGCGTCTACGGCGCTCATGTTCGGCTCGTATCTCGTCATCGTGCGGATGG
>NZ_JBXAYJ010000069.1:0-240 GCF_056782215.1 Dellaglioa sp. CoH-55-MRSF-6 | reverse complement strand
CGCTGAACCAGCCGATATAGGCAGTTCGGTTGTTGGCGACGGAGGAGATGACGTCGTGGAACCCCGCAAGCGACGACTGGCTGCTGGTCCACGATCCGAAGGCTCCGGCATAGCTGGAGTCAGTCCAGGCGCACGCGCGGTTACTGCCGCACTGAGTGATGGATGCCTGTGCCGGTGCGCTGAATCCAATGACAGAAGCAGCGACAAGAGCTGCAGCACCTGCAACCCCAATGATTGAAC
>NZ_JBXAYJ010000068.1:0-240 GCF_056782215.1 Dellaglioa sp. CoH-55-MRSF-6 | reverse complement strand
GCGCTCGAGTCGTTCATCTCGTCCAAGACCAAGAAGGAAGAGGTGAACGCGTAATGGCCGCCGTCAACAAGGACCCGCGCGACATCATCATCGCCCCGGTCGTCTCCGAGAAGAGCTACGGCCTGATCGACGAGGGCAAGTACACCTTCCTCGTCGACACGCGTTCGAACAAGACCGAGATCAAGCTCGCCATCGAGTCGATCTTCAAGGTCGAGGTCGCGTCGGTGAACACCCTGAACC
>NZ_JBXAYJ010000067.1:0-242 GCF_056782215.1 Dellaglioa sp. CoH-55-MRSF-6 | reverse complement strand
CCTTCGAGGCTGCATACTGGCTTATCTTACCTGCGAGTTCCCCGCGTTTCAGCAGATAGTACATCTGAGAATGATTAAAAAAGGCTGAGAGTATCAGGACACGGCCGTACCCGTAGAACAAACGTTGGGGGCTGAGCGTGATCTGGACTTCTACATTCTGCAATTCGCCCTTGCGCTGCTCTTCGTGAAATGCGACCCACACATGCAGCGTACCGTTGCGCACATGTTCAAGCACCTTGTGC
>NZ_JBXAYJ010000066.1:0-243 GCF_056782215.1 Dellaglioa sp. CoH-55-MRSF-6 | reverse complement strand
AAATCAGGCGAAAACGCTCGAGTACGCAGAGAATCCGCGTACTCGGCTGTTACGGGAGGCGGGTGTAGACGACGCGCCGCAGGTCGGGGTGGTCGGTCGGCGCGAGCTGGTGGTGCTCGAGCGCGACCTCGCCCTGGCGCGGGTGGTGGAAGCGGCGCTCGCGCGAGGCGAAGCCGCGGATGTCGTAGCGCTCCCATGCCGCCCGGAATGCCGGGCTGGCCTCCCGCAGCCGCTCCACGAGCG
>NZ_JBXAYJ010000065.1:0-245 GCF_056782215.1 Dellaglioa sp. CoH-55-MRSF-6 | reverse complement strand
ACTACAACGGCATCTATTTCGCGAGTGGTTCGACCGGGATTAACGTTGATGCGAAGGTATATGACGATCGGCAGTTGTGGAAAATTTCTGCGGTGTCGGTGTCAGGTCAGAACGCAGTGCTTACTGTTCCGAACTGGGTTGCAGGCGCTATGTCGACCTACCGGAAGGTCGCGGTATACGACGCATTTTTCACCTTCCTCGGTTACGGGATTATCAGCGCGGAATCGAATGGCGTCGTCACGATC
>NZ_JBXAYJ010000064.1:0-250 GCF_056782215.1 Dellaglioa sp. CoH-55-MRSF-6 | reverse complement strand
GACCGACGAAGAGCGCGCAGCAGGTGTCGCGCGGTCATACACCTACGGGCTTTGATTATGCGCCTGACAGCCGACGAAGTGCGGGCCGTTGTGGGGCCCCTTGTGGATGCGATCGAATGGACGGACCTACGACGCGGGGTCATGCATATCCGGCTCGGGGACGACATTTATTTGATCGACGTGCACGGTATCAACGAGCCCCGTTATCTGGAACTGATGGTGCGTCAGGCCCCGACGTACGCGCGGAATC
>NZ_JBXAYJ010000063.1:0-251 GCF_056782215.1 Dellaglioa sp. CoH-55-MRSF-6 | reverse complement strand
GTCGAGGGCTACTATGTGCCCCCCGTGGTAGGTCTGGTTGCCAGCTGCGATAAGGTCGTCCACGGTCGCGTACTCGTATTCGGGTAGGCGCAGGGCCACTCCCTGATGGTTGGACCCACCTGTCATACGGTCGAGTTCGCCACGAGTGGCCTGCATCAATGCGATGCCATGATCAGCAGCGAAGGTGAGGATCTCCCTCAGCCGCGAGTCATGCTCAGCTCCTTCGGCGACGTAAGCAGTGCGTACTGGAA
>NZ_JBXAYJ010000062.1:0-252 GCF_056782215.1 Dellaglioa sp. CoH-55-MRSF-6 | reverse complement strand
ACATGATCCTTGTCGCTCGTGTTGACGACGCCGTTCGGTACGACCAGCTCATGCGCGCGTTCCAGCTCGCGGCGCAGCGCCGCGCGAAACGCCGGCGTGCCGGGCTGCGCGGCTTTCAGCGCGCGGCCGACCGCGTCGGCGAGGCGCGGGTACACGCCCGCCGCATCGCCCGCGAACTGCGTGACAGTGCCGGCGCCGTACTTCGCCTCGTACGCATCGACGAACGCGAGCGCGGCCTGGCGGGCCGGATGG
>NZ_JBXAYJ010000061.1:0-253 GCF_056782215.1 Dellaglioa sp. CoH-55-MRSF-6 | reverse complement strand
GGAAATCACGCGGCTTGTCGCCTTCTCCGAGTCAATGGGCGATCAAGTCAAAATCCTGCAAGGCGCAATTGGGGATGAGATTACGGAAGAATCGTTCATCGATCACGTGAAGCAGATAAAATACGAGTTCGATACGACGGCCGCTAATATTGAGGAAGCCGAAGAATACGAGCAGTATAAAAAGAATAACGCCCGATACAACGAGGCGTATGCAGAGCTGAGTGAGGTCACGCAGAACCTGATCGAAGAGAAC
>NZ_JBXAYJ010000060.1:0-254 GCF_056782215.1 Dellaglioa sp. CoH-55-MRSF-6 | reverse complement strand
ATGCTGCCAACGTCACCGTGCTCCACAACTTCGAGAATAATGTGGCTCGGGCTCTTGATCTCGATGACTCGTGCGTTCACGTTTTGGCTGTAAACGCAGCAGGTAGCGCCCACCACGATAGGGCTACCACATGACGCGTATACAGAGGGGCGCTGCTTACGTGCCTTGCGCGGGAGTACCGGACGCGTCGTGAATTTACGGCTCATGAACTTCTCCTTGCTTGATGTGATTGTACGCATGGTACAGGACGTGGC
>NZ_JBXAYJ010000059.1:0-255 GCF_056782215.1 Dellaglioa sp. CoH-55-MRSF-6 | reverse complement strand
CGGTAAGGCTCTCGGTGTTTTTCTTTTGGTCGTGGGCGTCGCAGAGCTAGGGAAACGCTGATTTATTCGGCTCGGCGGTCATCGCAGACGTAGCCGAGGACGTTTAGAAGACAGCTCACGGAACGGACCCACGACGATGAAGAGGCAGATCGGCTTCGCGGAAGCGTAAATTGCAGGCAAGAAGCGAGTGACGAGGCGCCAACGCTTCCTGGAAGAGATGGAGAAGGTCGTTCCGTGGCAGCGCTTGCTGTCGGC
>NZ_JBXAYJ010000058.1:0-255 GCF_056782215.1 Dellaglioa sp. CoH-55-MRSF-6 | reverse complement strand
AGAAAAAAGCAGCGTGACCCCTTGCGCGCATTCGTAGGATGAGAGATAATGTAATCCCCTCATCCTACGGAGTGCGTGCGTATGGTAATTGACTTGCATAATTATAAATTCTGGCGCGAGGTTTGCAGACTCAGCCTGCAAAAGCAGCAGCTAGAAACATCGATTGCAGCGGGGATTCAACCGCAATCGAGCGAAGGACAGTAGACACGACAGAGCGCAAACGGTGCGCGCCTGCCGTTTCGTGTGATACCCGAC
>NZ_JBXAYJ010000057.1:0-255 GCF_056782215.1 Dellaglioa sp. CoH-55-MRSF-6 | reverse complement strand
CGCCGATGAGGGACTGCCAGATGAGTCCGGCCACCAACCCGATCAGCACCGCGATCCACCAGGGGATCGTCGGGTTCGCCAGGAAGTCGTTGAAGCCGATGGCCACGAACTCCTTGAGGAGCACGGCCACGAGGAACGCCGGGAGGGAGTACAGGAAGAAGCTGAGGAACGTGACGACGTTGTCGAGTCCGCTGTACTGCCGCAGGGCGGTCACGATGCCGATGGTGACACCGAGGAGGATCGCGAGGATGAGGG
>NZ_JBXAYJ010000056.1:0-258 GCF_056782215.1 Dellaglioa sp. CoH-55-MRSF-6 | reverse complement strand
GCCGCCGACGCCGATCAGCAGGCCGGGCTTCGCTTCCTTCAGCTCGCGCACGCGGCCGAGATCGGAGAACACCTTTTCCTGCGCCTTTTCACGCACCGAGCATGTGTTGAACAGGATGATGTCCGAGTCTTCCGGCGTGTCGGTCTTTTCGAGGCCTTCGGCCGCGTTGAGCACGTCCACCATCGTGTCCGAGTCGTACGCGTTCAGCTGGCAGCCGAAGGTCTTTACGGAAACTGTCTTGGTCAGGGGGATTCGCCG
>NZ_JBXAYJ010000055.1:0-259 GCF_056782215.1 Dellaglioa sp. CoH-55-MRSF-6 | reverse complement strand
AGAACTGCCTGCTGATGAACGGCCCGATCATGGGCACGCGCCTCCAGTTGCTTATGAACAACTTCGAACAACGCGATCTTGGCCGCGTCATCGAGGTTGCTATCGATAAGGCGACTGGTCAGAAGCTCTGCCTGTTGTGTGCGTAGCGCATAATCCGCGACGAGTGCCTTTAGAGCCGCCACGCTCACCTCAAGGGGGTGTCCCATTTAGTCCTCCATAACAACGACGAACTCGTTCAGCATTTGAATCTGCTCTTTAG
>NZ_JBXAYJ010000054.1:0-260 GCF_056782215.1 Dellaglioa sp. CoH-55-MRSF-6 | reverse complement strand
CAGAATGTACGGCTTTTCGAGCCCGAGATGCGTTTCGTTTTCGCCTTTGTAGCGGGCGATAACCGTCTGCCCATTACGCAGGTGGGCGGCAATAACAGGTTGCTGCGTGGTTTCAGCTTGCACCGAAATTTCTACTATACAGATTTTCAAGAGCGAGATTCAGGATGGATTCTCGCGATCTACATTTTGGGTACACCTTTTTCAGCTTCTAGATCATGGATTTTTGCTGGCATGTGAGACGCAGCATGACGAGTGCAGGC
>NZ_JBXAYJ010000053.1:0-261 GCF_056782215.1 Dellaglioa sp. CoH-55-MRSF-6 | reverse complement strand
CGCGTAATCTGCGCCAGAAAGTGAATAAACGCACTGAAAAAGAGTGGGATAAAGCCGACGCTGCTTTTGATAACCGCGATAAATGTGCGCAAAGCGCCAACATCAATGCCTACTGGGAGCCAAATACTTTGCGCTGCCTGGACCGTCGAACTGGCCGCGTTATTATCCCCTAACCTGTTATTGATTTAAGGAATGTAAGGACACGTTATGCCAAGCGCCCACAGTGTTAAGCTACGCCCGCTGGAGCGTGAAGATTTACGC
>NZ_JBXAYJ010000052.1:0-261 GCF_056782215.1 Dellaglioa sp. CoH-55-MRSF-6 | reverse complement strand
ATGCTGTTACGCAATACCTGTGGAGGAAATGCGAATGTTGAAAAAGATGTTTCTGACTTCGGGCCACCTCACGCTGTTGACGCATCTACGCTCCAAGCTTCTGGAGAAAGGAGAAAACAGCGACTACTCGGAATTCATGTGCAATATCCTGAAGGGCCTCACGCTTCCGGAAACTGAACTCGAATACCTTCGTGATGAAGCCGTGGAATTGGTGTATCTCATTGAAGGTGATATCCGGGCGTCAACGCAGCTCTCCTGTAG
>NZ_JBXAYJ010000051.1:0-261 GCF_056782215.1 Dellaglioa sp. CoH-55-MRSF-6 | reverse complement strand
ACTATGTGATGTACTTCCACAGCAGGGCGCAGGCATTGCTTGCCGCCCACTATGGCCCGGCACTTGTTGCCATCGCGTGCCACAACCTTGGCCCGTATTTCCCACCAACCGGCGCGCGTCTGCATGCCGTTAACCGTGTTGTAATTCTCACGACGTATCGAGCCCATACCAGACTTACCGCGTCGTGCACTTCTCGTACGTCGCGCAAACATGTTTAGGCCCGGAAGAAAATTCGAAGATCGTTACCGATGCGCTGGATGC
>NZ_JBXAYJ010000050.1:0-265 GCF_056782215.1 Dellaglioa sp. CoH-55-MRSF-6 | reverse complement strand
ACGCCGAAGAGCGCGACGCTGATCTCGGCGCTGTTCCCGCTCGGCGGCGTGGGCGCCGTGCTGTGCGGCGTGCTGATGGACCGCTTCAACGCGAACCGCGCGATCGCCGTGTGCTACGCGCTGACGGCGGTGAGCGTGTATGCGATCGGGCAGGCGGCCGGCAACGTCGGGCTGCTCGTGCTGGTCGTGTTCGTGGCCGGCGTGCTGATGAACACCGCGCAGTCGTCGATGCCGGCGCTGGCCGCCGCGTTCTATCCGACCGAAG
>NZ_JBXAYJ010000049.1:0-266 GCF_056782215.1 Dellaglioa sp. CoH-55-MRSF-6 | reverse complement strand
ATCGCACATGCCGCGCTGTCTGGGCTTGAGCCCGGTGAATCTGGAGCTGGCTATTTCAAATGCGAGTGGGTCCCGCTGCCCGCAGATGAATGGCGTGCGCTGCTCGACCGTGAGCTACAGCAAACAGTAGACGGTGAAAAGACGCCGACGCACGCAGCTCTGCGCCTGTTCGACATCGATATACCCGGAGCACAGGGCGATGGATTGACGGACAAGGGTGCAGGACGCCAAAGCGCGGAACACGCAATGGTCTCGCTGCTTGAAGC
>NZ_JBXAYJ010000048.1:0-267 GCF_056782215.1 Dellaglioa sp. CoH-55-MRSF-6 | reverse complement strand
GCAGCACGCGCTTGCCCGAATGCGCAAGCAGCACCGCGAGGTTGACCGTCAGGAAGCTCTTGCCGATGCCCGGCGTCGGGCCGGTCAGCACGATCACGCGGTTCTCCGCGTCCATCATCGCGAACTGCATCGCGGTGCGCAGGCTGCGCATGCTTTCGACGCTCAGGTCCTTCGGCCGCAGGCTCGCGAGAATCGGCCGCGCACGGCTGCCGCCCTTCTCCGCCGCCGCGTCGAGCTTCACCTGCTCGGCGCTTTGCGGCACCAGCC
>NZ_JBXAYJ010000047.1:0-269 GCF_056782215.1 Dellaglioa sp. CoH-55-MRSF-6 | reverse complement strand
TCCCGTTCATGAACCTCAGTACGCAGGTAGGCACCCACGACTATTCTATGATGTGGGAAGCGTTCAAGAAAAAGAAGTAAGTAGTTGACAGGAACAGGGCCCCGGCGTAAACTCGGGCCCTGTTCTCATATAAGGAGCGCAAAGTGCAAAACGTAGCCGATTTGATCAATCCTGAAACTGGCAATACGTACCGCGCGGATAACGCGAAAAAGAGCCATCGATTTCCGCTCGGCACTCTCGTCGAGATCAAAACGCAGACGGACCCGAAA
>NZ_JBXAYJ010000046.1:0-270 GCF_056782215.1 Dellaglioa sp. CoH-55-MRSF-6 | reverse complement strand
GTGTACGCCGCTATTTACTCGTCGTCAACTCCAAAATCACATTCGTCAAATGCCTCGTCCTCCCACTTAGCTTCTTCGAAGTGATTACGCCACATGAAGAATCGCGGATCATCCTTGTTGTAGGGATTGCGCGATGCCCCGTCCATTCCGCGCTCGCGCCGCGCGCGTCTTGCTTGTTCCCGCATCGTCATTTCTTTTTCGCTTCCTGCTTCTTGATCCAACGATCCGCAATTTCCTCTTCCAGAACTTGCATGATGGGTTGAACAACAC
>NZ_JBXAYJ010000045.1:0-271 GCF_056782215.1 Dellaglioa sp. CoH-55-MRSF-6 | reverse complement strand
CTGTACGGCAGCATGGACGCGGGGATCGCGTACGTGAACAACGTCGGCGGCCACGCGAAGTGGGCGATGATCCAGGGCAATACGCAGCCCGACCGGTGGGGCCTGAAGGGCAAGGAAGATCTCGGCGGCGGGCTGTCCGCGATCTTCCAGCTGGAAAACGGCTTCTATACGAACAACGGCCAGTTCGCGACCGCGAACACGATCTGGAACCGCGCGGCGTTCGTCGGCCTGAGTTCGGAGCGCTACGGCACGCTGACGCTCGGCCGCCAGA
>NZ_JBXAYJ010000044.1:0-271 GCF_056782215.1 Dellaglioa sp. CoH-55-MRSF-6 | reverse complement strand
GATGGGCTTGCCGGCCGCCCGGCGCAGCATGTCGTGCGCGTTGTGCCGCAGCGCCGGGACGTGGAGCACGCCGAACGCGGGGTCGAGCCGGGCGCTCGCCGCGCTCAGCGCGGGCCAGAAGACGTCGGGCGTCGTCCAGGTGCGCTCGGCCGCGCCGGGCTTGGCGGTCAGGTCGATCGGGTTCGTCATCAGCGCACCGCCTTCACGCGGGCGACGGCGAGGGCCCCCGCGAACGCGAACACCCCGGACAGGACGAACAGCCCCACGAACC
>NZ_JBXAYJ010000043.1:0-271 GCF_056782215.1 Dellaglioa sp. CoH-55-MRSF-6 | reverse complement strand
GAACACAGTAACATAGCTTCCAATTATACGTGGAATCGTGGACGTGAAGGCACCCGATCCAATTGCCGTATTAACCTGCGAAGCAATCTTGAAACTGGATGCACCTGTTGCAAGATTACCGACCACCGCATATATAGTAGTCACCGAATTGTTTGTGGCTCCTATGCACAAAAGATGCGGATATGTGGCGTTACCTGTGGCAATGACCGCAAGCGGAGACGCAGATGAAGTCCCTGTTGCTGGCATCGTCACCGAAGTCCAACTAGAACCC
>NZ_JBXAYJ010000042.1:0-276 GCF_056782215.1 Dellaglioa sp. CoH-55-MRSF-6 | reverse complement strand
AGCTGTTCTGCTTCAATTTCGGCAGCACGCACGCGATCCATCACTTCGTGGTGCGCGATCCGTTCTACATCCGGCAACTGACCGCCCGCACCGCGCACGCGGCGCTGCGCGAAGTCGGCGTGCGCTTCAACGACGTCGGCACGTTCGCCCGTGCGAATCGCTGGGGCGGCTATCACCCGTCTCGCGGCACACACCACGCGCAGGCCGACGCGTAACGCCGGCGGCGCGCGGCATCAGCGCCTCGTCACTCGCCGATCGGCGGCATCGGCCCCTGCC
>NZ_JBXAYJ010000041.1:0-276 GCF_056782215.1 Dellaglioa sp. CoH-55-MRSF-6 | reverse complement strand
GATTAACGGGGCTACCGTTCAGCAAGATATTCCTGTGACGTGGAGCGCTGACAACTTCACCACAGGACAGATTGCTAACCGCCTCAAGTTCTTTGCCTCGAACTTCGTCAGTTACTTCATCGACGACTTGGTGATTCAGAGCGTATCCGGTGCGGACCCTACGTGGCCCCTTGGCGCGGGTGTGTGGCCGACTCCTGAAACTGAGCCTGCTATATCAGCACGTCGTATTTACGCAGTGAACGCCACAGGTAACGGATCGCTCACTCAGTGGACGCC
>NZ_JBXAYJ010000040.1:0-277 GCF_056782215.1 Dellaglioa sp. CoH-55-MRSF-6 | reverse complement strand
AGGCGATCCACTGCGAGTCGAAGTTCGTCTGCAGCAGGTAGCCGGTGAACGCCGCCGCGATCGACACGGCGAAGGCGATCACGCCCGTGATCCAGGTGAGCACCCGGCCGCCGCGCCAGGCCGCCATCCAGTACTTCCCCCAGAGGTGCACGACCATCAGCAGGAAGAACAGCTCGACGCTCCAGAGGTGCACGCTGTTCGTGAAGTGCCCGAGGCCGGAGACGTGGTACCAGGCGGGGCCGTTCAGGCTGAGCACCAGGCCGGACGCGATGACGAC
>NZ_JBXAYJ010000039.1:0-277 GCF_056782215.1 Dellaglioa sp. CoH-55-MRSF-6 | reverse complement strand
CATCGCGAGTTCGCGGGTCGGCGTCAGCACGAGCAGGCCCGGGCGCGCGACGGGTTGCGGGCGGCGCGCGCGGCGGTCGCCCTGGTTCGGTTCACGCGGCGCGCGCGGTTGCTGCGCCTGCGTCTTCTGGAGCTGCGCGAAACGTTCGATCGCGGGCAGCATGAATGCGGCGGTCTTGCCCGAACCGGTCGGGCTCGACACCAGCAGGTCGCGGCCGGCGATGCCGGCCGGAATCGCGCGCTGCTGGACCGGCGTCGGCTTCACGTAGCCGGCGGCC
>NZ_JBXAYJ010000038.1:0-277 GCF_056782215.1 Dellaglioa sp. CoH-55-MRSF-6 | reverse complement strand
CCCGGGATCGGGTCTGTACGTGCTTCCGGGCGGCAAGCTCGAAGCTGAACGTGCCGATGTCGGAATGGCTCGTGAGCTGCGCGAAGAGCTTTGTCTCGACCTAGACCCTGCGGGGCTGCGGCCCGTGTGGCATGCGAATGATACGCTGGGTAACGGTGATCCTCTTCTCATGCTCTATTTCCGAGCATACGCGTTTGCAGGCGAAGTACGGAACGCTGAGCCTGAGAAGTGTCATGGTCTGGTGTGGTCACACATCTACACGTTTGCTGAGGCGGAC
>NZ_JBXAYJ010000037.1:0-278 GCF_056782215.1 Dellaglioa sp. CoH-55-MRSF-6 | reverse complement strand
GATGGCGATGGCGTCGAAGACGATTACGATCCGGACAACGGGGACGGGACCGAAGGATGAACTCGTACGCCGACGACGGCCCGTGGGAAGAGGGATACGAAGCATGCTTCAATGGTTTCCACCGATCGGCTGTTCCGTATTCGGATGCGGAAGGCGATAAAGCCGCTGAGTGGGTCGAAGGCTGGTGGGCTGCGTATCGCGAGATTCTGAGCGAATCTGAAGCTGAGGACGAAAATGATTGATTTTGTTTCGGTAGATGGCTCTGAAAACCCTTTGGA
>NZ_JBXAYJ010000036.1:0-278 GCF_056782215.1 Dellaglioa sp. CoH-55-MRSF-6 | reverse complement strand
CCAGATTAACGGCGCTAGCACCAAGGTAACGGCCTACGTGGATAGCATACTTCAGTTCACAGGAACTTATAACTACGCGCAAGCCGCTCAGGCCATTACCCAGCTATATGTGTCCACCGGCAAACAGGCAGCAAACGGTGCAGCTTCATATTTGGATGACTTCATTATATGGGACGGCTCTGGCACCTCATTCAACACGTTCCCGATTGGGCCACGACGTATCGGGCTCATGAATCCGAACGCGGCGGGAGACAGCACGCAGTTCACCCCCAGCACAG
>NZ_JBXAYJ010000035.1:0-281 GCF_056782215.1 Dellaglioa sp. CoH-55-MRSF-6 | reverse complement strand
GCTTTCGGCCATAGAGCCAAGAAGCATGGCCAGCGCAAGCGCCGCACCGTCTTCGACATGGATCGTCAAACGCGGTCGCGTGTCCACTTCGTAAAGCACGAACTTCAATACGGGCTCCAGATTCAAACCCGGTTGATTGATCGTGAGTCGCGCTCTCGTGCTCATCGACGTATCGCTGATAAGCGAAGCATGCACCTCACCCGTATCGTCATCTAGCCATGCGCTGTAATGTCGATCCGTCTGTATATTTCGTAGTACTGTCATTTTGCAGCCTTGATGAT
>NZ_JBXAYJ010000034.1:0-285 GCF_056782215.1 Dellaglioa sp. CoH-55-MRSF-6 | reverse complement strand
CGCTGACCGACTTCGCCGTGGCGCGGGCCGGCGCCGCGACCGTCTGCGAGTTCGCCGCCCTCGGCATCCCCGCGGTGTACGTGCCGTTCCCGATCGGCAACGGCGAGCAGCGTTTCAACGCGGCCGGCGTGGTGCAGGCGGGCGGCGGCATCCTGGTGGACGACGCCGAGTTCCTGCCCGCGTGGGTCGACGGCCGCCTGCTCCCGCTGCTGGCGGACCGTGCGGCGGTGGACGAGATGGCGCGCAAGGCTGCGATCACCGGAGTGCGCGACGGCTCCGAGAGGA
>NZ_JBXAYJ010000033.1:0-285 GCF_056782215.1 Dellaglioa sp. CoH-55-MRSF-6 | reverse complement strand
CTCCAGAAGGGTTCGACCCGCGAGGGCACGGCGGGTGCGCACGAGGTCCGCGATGCGCGGATCGGCCGAACCGGCGAATGCGAGCGTGGTACGGCCCCGCCCGAGAAGGTGCTCCACCTGAAGGCGCGGTCCTTCGACATACCGGAGACCCTCCTCGGCGTCCTCCGATTGGTCCTCGAGCACGGTCGCGATCACGTGCTGCACTCCACTGTCGCGGATGTCCGAGACCGTCTTGCGGGGGAGAGGCGCCATCCCGAGGACCACATCCGGGCGCAGCGTCTCCCA
>NZ_JBXAYJ010000032.1:0-286 GCF_056782215.1 Dellaglioa sp. CoH-55-MRSF-6 | reverse complement strand
CGTGAAGGTCATCCAGGCCAACGACGTCACGCTGAACAACTGGCCGGTCGACATTCCGCGGCCGCGCCAGATGGCGTCGCTGTGGACCGACTGGGCCTGGCACACGGGGCCGCTCGCCGGCTTCGGCCTCGGCGGCGGCATTCGCTACCAGAGCGCGTCGGCCGGTGCGGCCGACAACTCGCTGACGGTATCGAGCGTCACGCTGTTCGACGCGGGCGTGCGTTACGACACGCGTAACTGGCGCTTCGCGGTGAACGGGACGAACCTGTTCAATCGCCACTACATC
>NZ_JBXAYJ010000031.1:0-286 GCF_056782215.1 Dellaglioa sp. CoH-55-MRSF-6 | reverse complement strand
CCGGATGCACAAGCTCGGTAATGTCCGTGATGCCCTGATCCCAGTAATCGCCACCGCCGAACAACAGGTCGCGAATGTACGTGGCATCGAGTTCCCGGTNCGTGGCTTTGTCCGTATAGCCCGGAACCTCGATCGACCCCCACTGCGGGAATTTCTTCAGGTAGTACGAACTCTGGTCCTTCGAATGGCCGATGAGGACTACCTCCACTTCGGTGACGAGACCGGTGGAATGAAGCGCATCCATCTCCAGCGCGCGCTTCGCGAAATCGACGCGACGCTGGACTTC
>NZ_JBXAYJ010000030.1:0-287 GCF_056782215.1 Dellaglioa sp. CoH-55-MRSF-6 | reverse complement strand
GCCATATGCAGTGACATCTCGCCGTCCCGTCGGTCGGCCAGGTACGACGCTGGCGCGCCGGGCGATGGGTCGCGCGGTCGGGCGCAGGTCAGAACAGGAAGTACAGCCCGATCCTGCGACCCACGCCGCGATGGTCGTCGAGACGGTGTGGCTCCAGCGCAGCTCCGAGAAGATGAGCCACCCGGCGGTGGCGAGGACACCGATGAAGACGAGCAGGACGGCGATGCCGCCCCCGTCATCGCCGCGCCGGTGGTAGGCGAGCAGGTCGAGCGTGGCGAGTGCAGACA
>NZ_JBXAYJ010000029.1:0-300 GCF_056782215.1 Dellaglioa sp. CoH-55-MRSF-6 | reverse complement strand
ACGGGTACACTAAAAACTGAAGTGCTCTAATTTTATGGGGCACTACAGGAGAAAACAATGTTTCTGAGTAACCCCTTTTGGTCTGCAAAGCCAAAGATAGTTGCTGGTAGCGGCAACATCTTTATGCAGGCAACGAACACCAATTCGCTGTATAACCTAGACGCCAACGTCATCACTGGCAGCACTGCCGCAAACCCCGGGTACACAACAGTTATGGGTGGAGGTGACGGTGCCGGCAGCGGCTGGCTGATGGGAGGACGTAACAATAGCAACCAAAGTGTTACGACCAATAGAAAGTAC
>NZ_JBXAYJ010000028.1:0-306 GCF_056782215.1 Dellaglioa sp. CoH-55-MRSF-6 | reverse complement strand
GGAATACGAAACGTGGCTCAGGTATGCCTTTCAACGCGGTCTTCGATAAGGAAGAGGGCGTCGAGATCGAGAAGAGCGTTACCGGGAAGGGTAACGACTTCTATCGCTATATCCAGACCAAGACTGTGAAAAACAAGCTGTGGACACCGGGACGAAAAGCATGGTTCCGCATCTGGGTGAGCGACGCTGAGGGAAACGGCTGCGGTCTGGACCCATTCTTCGATACCATCATGTATCTGAAGGAGACTGGCCAACTAGCCGGCAACGACCGCAAGCGACTTACACTGAAGCTGCATGGAATGGACC
>NZ_JBXAYJ010000027.1:0-355 GCF_056782215.1 Dellaglioa sp. CoH-55-MRSF-6 | reverse complement strand
CGTGAAGACGAAGTATTTTGAAGGATCATCATGATAGCTGTTGATTTTCTCAAGACCTACGCGATTAAGATCGCGCTTGTCCTGATAGTGTTCGTGGCAGGTGCCGCACTTGGCTACAAGCTGGGTTATGACTCTGCGTGGTCAACTCAGCAGGCCACCATCAACAAAATGGCCAAGGCCGAGAATGATCGCCGCGACAGCGATAATTCGCGGCTCAACAACGCGGAGCAAGCAGCACCGAAGCTAACTCAGCAGGCTGAGGCTAAGACTCAGGTTCAGGTACAGTATCGAGACCGTATCGTGAAGGAATACTACACGCGGAATCCGAGCCCTGAAGTGTGTGCGTGGTCGGCTC
>NZ_JBXAYJ010000026.1:0-359 GCF_056782215.1 Dellaglioa sp. CoH-55-MRSF-6 | reverse complement strand
ACCTAGCAACGTGGGAGATGAACCCGTTTTACACGCGGCAGTCTCAGATCATTGCTACAGCGTACGCCGCTAACCCAGAAAAGGCAGCACGTGACTGGGGCGCGAATCCTCCTGCTGTTCACTCGCGATTTATCCATCCCGATACTATTGCACAGGGTACATTCGTCAACGGGCCAAATGCGCACAACTTCATCTACCAGTTCGATAAGCCGGGTGAAGTCTACGGTCGTATCGAAACCGTGCGTCGTTTCAAGTGGCCAAGCATAATCGCGATCGACGCCGGGTCCTCGAACAACTCGTTCTGTATTGCATCTGTCCACTACGATTTCGACACAGGGAAAACTGTGTCGAAATCGTAG
>NZ_JBXAYJ010000025.1:0-372 GCF_056782215.1 Dellaglioa sp. CoH-55-MRSF-6 | reverse complement strand
CCTGCGGCTGGATCACCTCCTTTCTAAGGAATATTACGGAAACCTACACACTTGTCGAAAATTTGTTTAGTTTTGAGAGATCTACTCTCAAAAGCGTTTACGGGCCTATAGCTCAGCTGGTTTAGAGCGCACGCCTGATAAGCGTGAGGTCGATGGTTCGAGTCCATTTAGGCCCATTTACCAATTAATAAAATACCCATTATGGGGCCTTAGCTCAGCTGGGAGAGCGCCTGCCTTGCACGCAGGAGGTCATCGGTTCGATCCCGTTAGGCTCCATTGACAATATTAATTGTCGAATTTGTTCTTTGAAAACTAGATAATATTTATTAAATTTTTAAGCAATAAGCCGAGAAACACCGCGTTTTATTAGTT
>NZ_JBXAYJ010000024.1:0-374 GCF_056782215.1 Dellaglioa sp. CoH-55-MRSF-6 | reverse complement strand
ACGTTGTACTCCAATTCCTCGTTGGACTGCATCAACTCAAGAGCGAAAACCTCCTGAATGCCGGATAGGATTTCCGGAACCATCGGTTTCAACGCCGCGTTAAGCGCCATTTCAAACGATGTGAGCGTATCGATCGCCTGATCGTGCTTAATCTGTTCGTACTGAGCTTCAAACTTCTTGGCCTGAACCTCGGCAGCGCTCGCGGCACGCGCAAACAAATTGCCTGCCATCTTGTTCATACCGTTGAGCACGGTAATCACCTTCTGGACATCGGCACTTGTTGCACGGCCCTGCGCAACGGCCGTGAGCGATGCCCCGGCCGAATTTTGAAGCGATTCCCACTTACGTCGTTCGTAGTCCGTATTAAATGCGGG
>NZ_JBXAYJ010000023.1:0-381 GCF_056782215.1 Dellaglioa sp. CoH-55-MRSF-6 | reverse complement strand
AGTTAAGCTTCTTAGCGCCAAGAGTAGTTGGGGGTCGCCCCCTGCGAGGGTAGGACGTTGCCATGCTAATAATAAATTTAAAAATGTGCTAATCTAACTGATTAACACATTTTTATGTATATGACCCGTTGGTCAAGTGGTTAAGACACCGCCCTTTCACGGCGGTAACATGGGTTCAAATCCCGTACGGGTCATTTTCGCCGGCTTAGCTCAGTTGGTAGAGCATCGGTATCGTAAACC
The DNA here is from genome assembly GCF_056782215.1 of Dellaglioa sp. CoH-55-MRSF-6. Next base: position 141 of record NZ_JBXAYJ010000023.1, on the reverse strand, counting down.
GAGGGTCACAGGTTCGACTCCTGCAGCCGGCATTAGTGGTTGCAAAATTGTTTTATGTAGTAGTAAAAGAGTGTGGTGGCGATAGCAAGAAGGATACACCTGTTCCCATGTCGAACACAGAAGTTAAGCTTCTTAGCGCCA
>NZ_JBXAYJ010000022.1:0-384 GCF_056782215.1 Dellaglioa sp. CoH-55-MRSF-6 | reverse complement strand
CTTCTCACTTATCTACAGGAACCAATCGATCAAAACACTGCGGATAAGATTCAGGTCGGCTTCATTCAGGCGATAGCCCGCTGGGAACCCCGCATTCAGCTCGACATGAGCAACACATGGGTCAAGCCCGACATGTCGCTGCCCGGCTATCAGATTCGGATTGCTTACAACCTGAACCTAAACCTTGATACTCAATCAGGTCCGCTGGTTGCAGCATTTTCCGTCACCGCCAACCAATCATAAGGTTCAACATGGCAGATACTAATAAGCTCGTTCTGGCGGACTTGACAGCCGACGTTGATCAATTCGTTTCCCAGTTTCAAAACTACCTTACCACCATCCCATCGTGGCAGGGAACGCTCACGACAATGACATCGGAGACCC
>NZ_JBXAYJ010000021.1:0-404 GCF_056782215.1 Dellaglioa sp. CoH-55-MRSF-6 | reverse complement strand
CGGACAAATGAGTGTGGCACAAAACACGGCTTCAGGCATCATCAAAAGCGTCCTGATTCAGCTCGAACAACGGCTCGATATTAAGGTCCTGATGGCGGCCGAGGCCGGGTCTCGTGCGTGGGGCTTCGCGTCGCCGGATTCGGATTACGACGTTCGCTTCATCTACTGCCGCCCTGTCGATCGGTATCTGACGGTGAATAAGCGCCGTGATGTACTGGACATAAACACGCCGGAACTGACCGAGGTGCTGCGCGATCTCGGGATCGACACGGATATCATGGATTTTGCGGGCTGGGACGCGGACAAGGCAGTGTACCAGATGAGCAAGTCGAACCCGCAGGTTCTGGAGTGGACGAATTCACCGATCATCTATCGACCCAATGCGCATCTGGTGGCGCTAGCCG
>NZ_JBXAYJ010000020.1:0-408 GCF_056782215.1 Dellaglioa sp. CoH-55-MRSF-6 | reverse complement strand
GTCGTCAGTAGCTTTGTGGTGCCGATCAACACCTTGATCTTGTACTGACGGGCTTCCTGAAGGATAGCATCGCGCTCCGTCTTCTTCGTTGAGCCGGAGCCCAAGAAAGCCTTGGCTATTGGTTCTCCCGCGATCTTGTTGATTGCGGCGACCAGCGCCTTAATAGGCTTCACCTGAGACATTGGAATCAGGATCATGTGTCCGGCCCGCGCGTCGCGCACCGCCCACTCTGCGATCAACTTCAGGCGCTTTGCATCATTCTCAAGACTGCTTACCATTCGGGTCCACGGAACGTTACCCTTAGCCCGAAACGTATACTGTGTCTTGACCAGCCGAACATGAGGCCGCAACTTCTCGACCTTGATATCGGCAATCACCGGACCCATCAAATTCCGCATGAGCACGTAC
>NZ_JBXAYJ010000019.1:0-415 GCF_056782215.1 Dellaglioa sp. CoH-55-MRSF-6 | reverse complement strand
AAACCCTCGCCTACAGACTGGCATACGGCCCGGCGCGTGTCCCCGTCAACCGATGCGTGCGTAAAGCCCCACAGCGCAANGCATGCGTGCACGGCCCGCGCCGCAAGCCACGTGCGCGAGCAGTTACCGATAATTTCGTACAGGACACGGCCGCGATACAGGACGCGTGCGGCGTTCGTGCCTCGCGTGCCGATTACATGGTAAGTCTCGATAGTAGCGGTTTTCATGTTGGACACTCCGTTAAAAGTTTTGACGATTCTACACGGATCGGTGGGGCGGGCGCAATACCCAAATAAATTGTGGGGTTTTTATTGACAAGGCGGCCGACCTGTATATAATGGAATCACCTGAGCAACACGACGCAACGAAGCACGAGGGGCGGACAGTCGGAGGGGCGGTCCTGCGCGCTCGCGCA
>NZ_JBXAYJ010000018.1:0-454 GCF_056782215.1 Dellaglioa sp. CoH-55-MRSF-6 | reverse complement strand
ACGTTGACCGGTGCGAAATCGTCTAGATACAGACGAATATTCTGCCCAACACTCGGAACTACCGGCAGCGGTTTGTTATTGTAAGACCCGTCATTCGTGCAGTTCAAATTCAATCTGTAGTTCGAACCATTCTGCGTAATAGACTGCACTGAGCGGTAGTACCCCTCAGGTGTCTGAACGATCATGATACGGTTGCCGACCGTCAGATCGATACTGTGCATGTACTGAGCGTTAACCTCTATCCACGTACTGGACGATGCCGCAATCGGGAACCACAGCTGACTACCGTACCCACCATCAGTTTGGCGATTTGTCGCGTACTTGTAGTGTGCACTTGCCACGGCCCACTGAGTAGTGGACACTTGTGTCATCAGCGTCGGCTCAGCATCCGCGTTATTCTCATGAACCAAGAGCGCATGGACAAACGGATTCATCATCTGGTTCGGAGGAATGA
>NZ_JBXAYJ010000017.1:0-486 GCF_056782215.1 Dellaglioa sp. CoH-55-MRSF-6 | reverse complement strand
GCAGGATTTGAACCTACGACCTTCGGGTTATGAGCCCGACGAGCTACCAGACTGCTCCATCCCGCGATAATATTAAAAAGGAGGATAAGAGATTCGAACTCTTGCGTGGTTTGACCCACCTGACGGTTTTCAAGACCGTTCCCTTCAGCCAGACTTGGGTAATCCTCCATAAAAAATTAAAAATCTACTTGAATCAGCTACAAGTAATGGACCTTGTAGGACTCGAACCTACGACCGGGCGGTTATGAGCCGTCTGCTCTAACCAACTGAGCTAAAGGTCCAAGCTTCTTACGTAGAAAATAGCGGTGAAGGGGATCGAACCCCTGACCTCCCGGGTATGAACCGGACGCTCTAGCCAGCTGAGCTACGCCGCCATAAAATAAAAACACATAATAAATTTTGGCAATCTATTAATCGGGAAAACAGGATTCGAACCTGCGACCCCCTGGTCCCAAACCAGGTGCTCTACCAAGCTGAGCTATTTCC
>NZ_JBXAYJ010000016.1:0-1430 GCF_056782215.1 Dellaglioa sp. CoH-55-MRSF-6 | reverse complement strand
TGAAGTGAACCCCAAAAGTTGGAGTAAATATTAAGCGATCATCTGGTCGGTATGTTTTCGATATTCAATCGGAGACATACCGGCCAGTTTTATTTTAATTCTTTTATGATTGTAATAATCAATATAATTTTTTATGGCTACTTTTAAAGCTTCGTATGTCGCATAATCGTGATTATGAACTGTCCCAACTTTTAAAATATGAAAGAAGCTTTCAGCACATGCATTATCTAAACAAGTCGCTTTGCGACTCATACTTTGAAAAATTTTTGCTGATTTGATAATCTCTGTATAACGGCTGTTCTGATATTGAAATCCTTGATCAGAGTGAACTGTCATTCGATAACTGAGATTTGAACGTTTATTGATTAACCGTTTTAGTGGTTCTGTCACAAACTCCACCGTTGGGTGGAGGCTAATTGACCATTGAAGGACTTCACTATTAAATAAATCAATATATGCCGTAAAATAAGCTCTTTCATTTGTACTTTTATTTCCCCATCGTAGTTCAGTGACATCAGTTACTATTTTTTGATAGGATCTATCAGTCTTAAAACGTCGGTTTAAAAGATTGGAAGCTATTTTACCAACAGTTCCTTTATATGAATTATATCTTTTCGTTTTTCGTTCGTAAGCGTGACATAGGAGTTTGTTTTCTCGCATTATTCTCAACACGGTTTTGTGATTGATTTTAATGCCTATGTTACGTAACTCACTTGTTACGGGACGATACCCATAATCAGAATGCCCTTCACAAATTGTTTTAATCGTTTCAATCAGTTCTTTTGAATCTTGTTGGTACTCTCGTTTACAAGCATCATGGTAGCTACTGCTGGACATCAGTCCAGCTTTTAATACGGTTGCCAACTTAATCTGTAATTCACACCTTAACTCAGTGATTATCTGGGCTTTTTCTTGGTTTTTAATCTTTGTTTTTTCTGTATTAAGGCGTCCAATTTTTCCAAGTACGCTACCCGTGCCCTTAGAAAGTCATTTTCTTCTTGTAATTGTTTTGAAGTTTTTGGATTTTTTGATTTAGTCATTTTAGGCAGTTTTCCTTTTGAAGTTTTTAAGCGACCTTGTACCAGTTTCTTTTCCCAGTCCCAAATCACGACAGGATTCTTAATTTTAAAATGACGTGCTGTAACCGGAAAAGAAGCCCTATGTTTTAATCGCCAGTGAATGACCTTCATTTTATAGGAATAATCATAAAATGTCTTCCCTAAATTATTTTCTAAGCCTTGAATCCCAAACATTTTAAAATGATCCAACCATTGATAAATAGTTGCAGATCCCTTGATTCCATACTTCTTCATTAGTAAACCGGCTGGTTTACCTTTCAAATATTCTTTTAGAACTTTTTTCTTTATTTCAACTGTGAACATAGTAAAACCCCCTGAGTTAGATTTCTCCAACTCAGGGGGTTCACTTCA
>NZ_JBXAYJ010000015.1:0-1690 GCF_056782215.1 Dellaglioa sp. CoH-55-MRSF-6 | reverse complement strand
TGTACTAGGCCCTGTCAAGTTGACGGATGAAATAATATAAAATTTAATATGTTTCTAAATGGCTTTATCCCAGTATTCATCTGGGGTAAGGCCATTTCTTTGTGTTGAGCGATTGTAATGATTAAAATATTCAATTCCTGCTTCAACCAATTTCATAAGTTCTTGATAGGTCTTTGGCAGTGGCTGACGTGCCATCCATCGATTTTTAAATTCATTCCACCAACGCTCCATTGGAGCGTTATCGTATGGCGTTCCTGGTCGGGACATACTTCTAGTTACTTCATATCGATCAAGAGAACGATTAAATAGTTTTGAGGTATAAGCTGAACCGCGATCGGTGTGCACCATGGGGTGTACACTACCAGCACCTGAAAAGGCCTGCTGAAATACCTGGATTTCTGCTTCACTAGTTTCTGTAGGACTTAGATTATAGGCTAAAAGTCGCCGACCATAAAGATCTAAAACACCACTTAACCGAATTTTATATTCGCCATTTATGCCATATGAAAGCTCTGTTGAATCGGCCAACCAAACTTGGTTAGGTCTACTCACACTAAAATTTTGATTAAGAAGATTATCTTGGATATATTGTTCTGATTGTTTCACACGATTATGCTTCTTCGGATGTACTAAACATCGAATACCTAGTTCTCGCATAACTCGTCGAACCTGTTTGAAAGTAATGGGAAAATTAATTGATGTGTCAGCTTGTAAATTTACCAACATGTTTCCAGTACCAATCCCTTGTAGATTGAAATCAAACCAGTATTGGGTTCGCTCTTTAAGTTGTTTATTACGTGTCTCCCAAACTGTTTCTTGTCTTTTTAACCCTTTGTAGTAAGCCTGACGGCTAACGCCAACCATTTTTATAAGTTTTGTTATCGCACCATGCTTTTCTTGACTAACATTCTTAATCGCGTGATATGCCAGTCGTCTTTGCTTATTCACCCCTTGCGCTGAAGTTCCTGCCATTTTTTTATAAAGGCCGCATATAATTTTTGATCTTCGATTTGGCTTTCTAACTCGTGAATCCGTAGATTCGCTTTATCTAAATCTGTTAGTTCTGATTGATCTTTACGGTGACCACGATTATCGATTAGTGATTCATAACCACCTTGTCGTGCCTTAAGAACCCATGAACGGGCTTGTTGATAAGAGACACCGAAGTGTTCCGCAGTTTCATTATAACTATGTTTATCTTTGGTAATATATTCAACAATTGAAACGCGTTCTTCAAAAGAAGTTTTACGACTCATAATGGGAACCTGCCTTTTGGACGGTGACGCCGTCACCGTTTTATCCTCATTATACTTGGAAACCCAGTCTAATAGTTGTTTTTGTGATCGTAAACCAAACTTAAGTGCAACATCTGCTTGTGAATATTGACCCGTTAGATAAGTTAATACCGCTTCTAATTTCAGCGCTTTTGAATAGTGATTATTGTGGCGCGCTTCCTGTAAACCTTCAATACCATCGCGGTCATAGCGATCGACCCAACGTTTGAATAGATCTTTATTAATACCGTATTCTCGGGCAAAAGTTCTTCTCGGCATTCCGGACTTTCTAAATTCTTCGATAAACGTTAATTTTTCTAATGCTGAATACTTGGCTCTGGACATACAAAAATCCCTCCATGATTATCGGATGAAATTATATTATTTCATCTGACAACCATAAAGGGATTATTACA
>NZ_JBXAYJ010000014.1:0-1818 GCF_056782215.1 Dellaglioa sp. CoH-55-MRSF-6 | reverse complement strand
TTTTGTTTTTTATCCTGTTTATTTCTAATAGCGTTAAATGTTCTTCTCAATGAAACTGTGATGTCATGTTGCAAATCCTCGTAGTTATCTAAAAAGATAGTTGTTGGTTTTCCTGTTTGTTGAGTAATAAATGTTTCACTTGCCTTTTTAGCATTAAAAATAATCCCAATCATTTTTTCCATTTTCTTTGGATCATTTGCAGACCATAAAGTTAATTAGTTTATGGTCTGCAAATGATCCTGCTCTTATACTAAAAAGATGGACTATTTTTCTACCAGAAGTCAAGTGTTTCAATGCATTTAGGTTGTTTTATGAGCGTTATGGCAAAGCTGTGCGTACTATAACAGCCGACAATGGTTCTGAATTTATCTCATGGGACTTTTTAGAATATGTTCAAAAAGAGCTTAAAATTAAGCTATACTATGCCACACCGTCATCACCACAACAACGTGGTTCAAATGAAAACAGAAACCGTAAGCTACGTGATTGGTACCCTAAAGGCACGTCATTTAAAGATGTGAAACAACGACAATTAGATGAAGTAGCTTCAAAAATGAATGCTATGCCATTGAGACAGGCACTTGACGGTAAACGACCTATGGTAGTCTTTGAGCAGGAATATAAAGCCATGCAACGTTACCGTAGAGCTTATGAAAAGCGTAAACAACGTATGCTTGAAGTTAAAAAACAAGAATTCGAGAATAATTAAAAACGACATTGCAATTAAGCGGAGTAAATTGTAAAATTGTATAATAAAAAATATACGAATAGCTGGGTTGTGGCTAGCTAAAAAACGCCGACTAATGAATTTTTTCATTTTTGGCATTATTTTCGTTATAAAAAAAAAGGTAGGTGTAATTTAATGGGATATATATTTTTGGGGCTCGCGATTCTAGGTGAACTCTTGGGAACGAATTTGTTAAAAGCTTCAAACGGATTCAGTTCGCTTTGGGAAACTGTGGGGTCTTTAGTTTCATACGGTGCAAGTTTTTATTTTTTAGCATTAGCTATGAAAACTATAAACTTGAGTGTTGCTTACGCTTTATGGGCTGGCTTAGGAATTGTATTGACAACTGTTTTGGCAGTAGTCGTTTGGAAAGAATCTATTAATCTGAGCAGCGTCTTAGGAATTGTATTAATTTTGTCAGGAGTTGTCATTTTAAACTTGTATGGTCCTGGTCATTAAACCAAAATAAAAAACGACTAGCTGTATAAATATTATAATAAACAAAAGGCACCTGGTGTGTCTTTTTATTATGCTTAGAATATAAATATTTGAAAACGGGTTAATTAATTGAAATATTTGATATAATAGTGAGTAATTTGATTGCTAAAAGCCTTTGCGTAGACGTTCCAAAAACGTGTACGCAAAGGGTTAGGGCAACGGTTACTCGATGAAGCGAATCGTTATGCTAAAACGAAACAAAAACGTTATTTACGTTTGACTGTTTATGAAAAAAATTATGCAGGCATTCGTTTTTATGAACGTCATGGATTTAAAAAAATCGGGATAAAACATTTTCCTTTAGGAAAACAAGATCGTATTTGTCCGATTTTAGAAAAAGAAATCTAAAAAAACGTCCTCACTTTTGATGTTGAGGACGTTTTTTTAGACTGGTAATGTAACCATAATTCGCTTTCCTTTTTGATAAACCGCTAATTCTGTCACACCTGTTGCTTTTAAAGTTTCTCTATGGCTCTTATATGAGCTAATGTAGCCATTTTAACTTAATGATTGCAGGTATTCGCTGTACCACACTTCAAAAGTATTTCTCATTGCGCCAAAAATGTAATTTTCAGGATTAACTTTTTGTTTTT
>NZ_JBXAYJ010000013.1:0-4217 GCF_056782215.1 Dellaglioa sp. CoH-55-MRSF-6 | reverse complement strand
GGATACAAAATGAATGCAAAGTTTCTAGCCTTTGTATTTTTAGTAGTCATATAGTATAATCACCTTTAGAAAATAAAAGCATTTTTCACGAGCGAACTTGAGAGAGGGCGCTCTTTTTTTATGCTCATTTTTCTCCTTTCTTAGATTTTTCGATAACATCACGCATATAGTTTCTAATATCGTAAGTTACAATTTTTCCTTCACTTTTTAAAATCTCTTTGTAATCAGCATACATCTTTTTAGGTATTCTAACGGTTACAACTTGATATTCTGTTTTCTCTTCAGGCATAAAACTCACTCCTTTATTTTTTTATCATTATACATCATTATATACTTATAGTCTATATAGTCAAAAAATAACCCGTTTAAAAAAACGGCGGTCAAAACGGCGGTCAAACGGCGGTCATAAAAAAACTCCCAAATCCATTGGGAGAGTAAGCGTAAAGTCCTATTCAAGTAAAATTTGGCACTCGGCACTTATAGGGGGGTCGTAGTACGGGAGCGAAATTCGCTCCCTGCCCCCTGATTTTCAAAATTTTTATCCCACTCAAACCAAAATATGGGCTCCGCCCAAACCCGCAAGCTGTGTCAGCTTGACCCCATAAATGAGCGGGAGCTCCCGCTCAAACTCACCCCGCACTCGCCGTGGGGCAGGCAAAAAAAGCAGGTGTGCTTTTCTTTGCATGCGCAAAAGTGTTTTATCCGCTAGTCTATCAACTCCTTAAAGCCTCAAAAAGGGGCTAACTGCTAAAGCAGCAAGCCCCTTTAATTCGATTTACCGTTGACAGACACAAAATTAACGACGTTCAATCTAGCCAGATGTTAAATTAAGCTCTTAAATGCCATTTTAAGCCCATATAAGCGTTTTAAAGATGTGGACCGCCTAATTCATCAGATTTATGTTTTTCGAGTTCCTGTGAGCTTTCAGGGGCTTTTTTAGACGGTTCTTTTAGTCCTGCACGTTCTAGCCACTTGTCAGGTAAATTGATACCTAGTTTTTTGTGTAGAAATTCATCAACATTGCGGACAATGCCTTGAAGTGTTCCGACTAACTTTTGCAATCGCTCATTCTCTCTTTCGAGGTCATTATAGTCCCACGTTGTTCTAGTCAGTTTATCTCTTAACGAGTCGGCTTCACGCCTTGCTCTAGCATGCATTTGATTGTAATTATCACTAAAAGACGCCCGTTGTTCCAAATCAGCGAGATCAGATTTATCAACCATGACTTTATTTTTATTCAGCAAAGTTGGTTTACTAGCAATTTTTTTGTTATCCCGTGGCTTGATTTCATCAAGCTGTTTTTTAGTATCTGCAAGCTTTGCTTGTGTCTCTTGTTTTTCGGTCTCTATTTTTTTCAAATCTTCCCGCATAGTTTTGTATTCGGGTACTGATAAATTCTTACGCTCTTTGTTTTTGTTGCCACGTTGAACATCAAAGCCATTCTCTTTGAGATATTGTGGTAATTCCTCTTGAATGCGCTGTAAGGCTTCACGATTGAATATACGCTTAGCTGAGAGCTTTCTATCATCATCAAAGGGCACAATGCCCATATGCATGTGAGGGGTCTTCTCGTCCAAGTGAACGACCGCATAACGAATATTTTCGTCGCCATAGTTATCTGCAAAATATTGTTTGGCTGTTTCAAAATATTTACGGGTTTCGACTTCGTCTAATTGCTCAAAAAAATCTTTGTCACTGGTTAGAATCCACTCATTGACTAAAACAGCGTCTTTGCGAACTGCCCGCTTACTAGCTTTATTTTCGTTGATATAGGCTTCAATATCCGTTTTAAAATTATCAGTGCGCCCAGCCACCAAATCATAATTCAAGTGGGAGCGGGAAACATCAATATCTTCGTTGCTGTGATTAGTCGTTTTCCGTTGGTCATGATTGCCAATACCGACTAAATTATCAGCTTTTAATTTCGTCATTCTAGCCACTACAAAACTCATAGTACGCACCTCATTTCGGAGTTATCTTCCAAGTAAAGTATAACCCACTATACTTCACTCTGTGAAGTGTGGTCTCTGCGAGGCTAAAAACTGTCTGTCCACTTTGCCCCTTTTTTCGCCTTTAGGCTGAAAAGGTTCGACGTGAACAGGCACAAAAAAAAACGCCTACAGCTGTCCTTTTTTCTAGTAACAGAAATGATATTTTCACCTTTGCATTTTTCCGCAACGATTGCAAATTCATTTCAATATCAAATTCAAAACAACAGACCTTGCCACTTTTTCAAAAGTGGCAAACCCAGAAAATTTCTACATGTCTCCGACGGCTCGAAAACGAGTTGCCAAGAGGGTGGAAAATCAGTGGATCGTATCAACTTCTTAAATTCCTTCCGATTTGCTTCAGTCAGACATTTATCGTTGACCCTACCGTTTATTTTCCCACTGGCCAAATAAAAAAGAGTAGCCTAAGCTACCCTTTTCTAAAAAAATAGTTCAACAATCGCGCCCATTGAAGGTAAATTTTTAAGAAATAACATTTTTTCATTTTACTTAGAAAATATAATACTAGCCCCTTTTATCACATTTTTCCGTACAAATAGAAATGCATATTCTCTTGTAATTCTGGCAAATCGAGCGTTTCTTCAGCTAATCGTTCCAAACCTTGATGTTCATAAAAGCCAAAATTACATGTCGTATCCGTAAATAAGTAAAATGTCTTAAGATTTTCAGATGTCATATAATCTAAAAATTGTTGATACAATTGTTTACCGATACCTGAACCACGTTGGTTTCCATCTACAACAAAAAAAGCTAATTCACCATCAAAGTTTGTACCAATGCTCTTTAAAAGAATTTCATCAACTTCTTCAAATTTTTGAAACGTCTTTCCAATTTTACGCCCTTCTTTAGATATAGCAATTCGTGCAACAGCAATTCCTTGCCGAATAAGATACCTTAGTGGTTTACGATGTGTTTCTCTATTTTTACCCATAATAATACCAACAGGCACTTCATTAAAAACAGCAACACTAGTAAATGTTTGATTAACAAGACAACTGGCAAGATATATTTTAGACAGTTGTTTAGCTAATTTTGGGCTTCCTAATCGATCGTAGTTCCATGATTTGCGAATCATATCTTCCAAGATATGATAATCGGATGGTTTAATAGGACGGTATTTAATATCTGCTTGTGTCATTACTTTTCCTCCAAATAATTAACTTCTAAATTGTTCTTAAATCCAATATATTCCACGTCAATAATCATTACTTAACCTCTCCAGTCTCAATATTTATTTTATTTCTCCCATTTCTATCAATTCCTCAAATCCTTCAACAAAGTAATCTCTATCTTTCAAACAAACAACTCGTTTTTCTGGACCTTCAGGTGTCTCAGTTTCACTTAACTTTATACCACAAATAAAGCATTGACCTAAAAGCTCTTTAGTCGGGATAACATTTTGATCAGTGTATTCTAAGTATTTCTCAACATCACTTTCACTAAACTCTCTCATGCTCTCACCCCTCTCTCATTCTTTATTTCTCCTGTATCAGGATCAATGGTTTTTGAATAGACCGGACGATAACCACATTGGTAATTTGCATCAAAATATAGTCGAAAAATTCCAGAAGAACTTGAAATTATTTCATTCACATATTTCATACTCTCAATTCCAAATTCGTTACCTCTTTGTCTGATAAACGAGCTTAATTCCTTTACATTAACAATGTTATATTCATCTACAATTTCAAGTAAAGTCTGCCTTAATTCTTTCTTTTCATTTTCATCAAGTGTTACGTATCTATCAATATCAAAATCATTTATAAAGATTAAATCTTTTTTATCGTAGCGGTGTTTACCTTTCTTAATTGCATCAGAACTTTCATGCGTTAAATACTGAAAATAATACTCCACGCTATCAACAATTTCGATATGAGATACAGATTGATCACCTAAATTACGTTTTATTTTTTTCCGAATACTTTCAACAGTAACCGGATTACGAGCAATATACAAAACATGATAATGTGGTTTTTTATAAATTGATCCACCAGCACTTATTATCTCTTGTTCATCAGGAGTCATATCTTTAAATTTTCGTTCAGTTTTATCTAAATTATGGAGCGGACTAATCGCCATAGGAATACCAGTTTTTTCTAAATTTTCAATAAAGTTTTCAGGAATACTTTCAGGATACAAAATGAATGCAAAGTTTCTAGCCTTTGTATTTTTAGTAGTCATATAGTATAATCACCTTTAGAAAATAAA
>NZ_JBXAYJ010000012.1:3395-5181 GCF_056782215.1 Dellaglioa sp. CoH-55-MRSF-6 | reverse complement strand
TTGATATGATATAAAAGTTGTCAAAAGCAACCAAGTAGATCTTTGAAAACTGAACAAATTTTCGACAAATCAAATGTGTAGGGTCTCTTAACTAAGAGTTAAGAGCAAACATTTGCGAAGTCAATTCGCTAGTTTCAAAAAGTAACAAAACAATAAGAGCAATCAACTTTTTATATGAGAGTTTGATCCTGGCTCAGGATGAACGCTGGCGGCGTGCCTAATACATGCAAGTCGAACGCATTATCTTCACCGAGTGCTTGCACTCACCGAAGATAATGAGTGGCGAACGGGTGAGTAACACGTGGGTAACCTGCCCAAAAGAGGGGGATAACACTTGGAAACAGGTGCTAATACCGCATAATTTGTTAAACCGCATGGTTTGATAATGAAAGACGGCGTAAGCTGTCACTTTTGGATGGACCCGCGGCGTATTAGCTAGTTGGTGAGGTAAAGGCCCACCAAGGCAATGATACGTAGCCGACCTGAGAGGGTGATCGGCCACATTGGGACTGAGACACGGCCCAAACTCCTACGGGAGGCAGCAGTAGGGAATCTTCCACAATGGACGAAAGTCTGATGGAGCAACGCCGCGTGAGTGAAGAAGGTTTTCGGATCGTAAAGCTCTGTTGTTAGAGAAGAATGTAGGTAAGAGTAACTGTTTACCTAGTGACGGTATCTAACCAGAAAGCCACGGCTAACTACGTGCCAGCAGCCGCGGTAATACGTAGGTGGCAAGCGTTATCCGGATTTATTGGGCGTAAAGCGAACGCAGGCGGTTTTTTAAGTCTGATGTGAAAGCCTTCGGCTCAACCGAAGAAATGCATTGGAAACTGGATAACTTGAGTGCAGAAGAGGAGAGTGGAACACCATGTGTAGCGGTGAAATGCGTAGATATATGGTAGAACACCAGTGGCGAAAGCGGCTCTCTGGTCTGTAACTGACGCTGAGGTTCGAAAGCATGGGTAGCAAACAGGATTAGATACCCTGGTAGTCCATGCCGTAAACGATGAGTGCTAAGTGTTGGAGGGTTTCCGCCCTTCAGTGCTGCAGCTAACGCATTAAGCACTCCGCCTGGGGAGTACGACCGCAAGGTTGAAACTCAAAGGAATTGACGGGGGCCCGCACAAGCGGTGGAGCATGTGGTTTAATTCGAAGCAACGCGAAGAACCTTACCAGGTCTTGACATCTTCTGACAAACCTAGAGATAGGCCGTTCCCTTCGGGGACAGAATGACAGGTGGTGCATGGTTGTCGTCAGCTCGTGTCGTGAGATGTTGGGTTAAGTCCCGCAACGAGCGCAACCCTTATTATTAGTTGCCAGCATTTAGTTGGGCACTCTAATGAGACTGCCGGTGACAAACCGGAGGAAGGTGGGGATGACGTCAAATCATCATGCCCCTTATGACCTGGGCTACACACGTGCTACAATGGACGGTACAACGAGTTGCGAGACCGCGAGGTTAAGCTAATCTCTTAAAGCCGTTCTCAGTTCGGATTGTAGGCTGCAACTCGCCTACATGAAGTTGGAATCGCTAGTAATCGCGGATCAGAATGCCGCGGTGAATACGTTCCCGGGCCTTGTACACACCGCCCGTCACACCATGAGAGTTTGTAACACCCAAAGCCGGTGAGGTAACCTTTTAGGAGCCAGCCGTCTAAGGTGGGACAGATGATTAGGGTGAAGTCGTAACAAGGTAGCCGTAGGAGAACCTGCGGCTGGATCACCTCCTTTCTAAGGAATATTACGGAAACCTACACACTTGTCGAAAATTTGTTTAGTTTTGAGG
>NZ_JBXAYJ010000012.1:1897-3297 GCF_056782215.1 Dellaglioa sp. CoH-55-MRSF-6 | reverse complement strand
AAATTTGTTCTTTGAAAACTAGATAATATTTATTAAATTTTTAAGCAATAAGCCGAGAAACACCGCGTTTTATTAGTTAAGAACGTAGTTCTTAACAAAACCACTTTGCTTTAAGTAAAGTTAGGTTAAGTTATCAAGGGCGCATGGTGAATGCCTTGGCACTAGGAGCCGATGAAGGACGGGACTAACACCGATATGCTTCGGGGAGCTGTAAGTAAGCTTTGATCCGGAGATTTCCGAATGGGGGAACCCAGCAGTTTTAATCGACTGTTACTATTAACTGAATACATAGGTTATATAGAGGTAAACGCAGGGAACTGAAACATCTAATTACCTGCAGGAATAGAAAGAAAAATCGATTCCCTAAGTAGCGGCGAGCGAACAGGGAAGAGCCCAAACCAAGAAGCTTGCTTCTTGGGGTTGTAGGACTGCTCATTTGAGTTACCAAAGATTTTTATAGTAGAAGAGTCTGGGAAGACTCGCCGTAGAGGGTGATAGCCCCGTATACTAAATGAAAATCTCTCAGAGCAGTATCCTGAGTACGGCGGAACACGAGAAATTCCGTCGGAATCCGGGAGGACCATCTCCCAAGGCTAAATACTCCCTAGTGACCGATAGTGAACCAGTACCGTGAGGGAAAGGTGAAAAGCACCCCGGAAGGGGAGTGAAATAGTTCCTGAAACCATGTGCCTACAAATAGTTAGAGCCCGTTAATGGGTGATAGCGTGCCTTTTGTAGAATGAACCGGCGAGTTACGTTTGCTTGCGAGGTTAAGTTGATAAGACGGAGCCGTAGCGAAAGCGAGTCTGAATAGGGCGCCATAGTAAGTAGACGTAGACCCGAAACCAAGTGACCTACCCATGTCCAGGTTGAAGGTGCGGTAAAACGCACTGGAGGACCGAACTCATGTATGTTGAAAAATGCTGAGATGAGGTGTGGGTAGCGGAGAAATTCCAAACGAACTTGGAGATAGCTGGTTCTCTCCGAAATAGCTTTAGGGCTAGCCTCGGAATTAAGAATCATGGAGGTAGAGCCACTGTTTGGACTAGGGGCCCATCTAGGGTTACTGAATTCAGATAAACTCCGAATGCCATTGATTTATATCCGGGAGTCAGACTGCGAGTGATAAGATCCGTAGTCGAAAGGGAAACAGCCCAGACCACCAATTAAGGTCCCAAAATACATGTTAAGTGGAAAAGGATGTGGAATTGCACAGACAACTAGGATGTTGGCTCAGAAGCAGCCACCATTTAAAGAGTGCGTAATAGCTCACTAGTCGAGTGATTCTGCGCCGAAAATGTACCGGGGCTAAACATGTTACCGAAATTGTGGATGGAACCCATTAGGGTTCCGTGGTAGGAGAGCGTTCTAAGGGCAACGAAGCTAGACCGTAAGGACTG
>NZ_JBXAYJ010000012.1:0-1799 GCF_056782215.1 Dellaglioa sp. CoH-55-MRSF-6 | reverse complement strand
AGTGGAGCGCTTAGAAGTGAGAATGCCGGTATGAGTAGCGAAAGACAGGTGAGAATCCTGTCCACCGAATGACTAAGGTTTCCTGGGGAAGGCTCGTCCTCCCAGGGTTAGTCGGGACCTAAGTCGAGGCCGAGAGGCGTAGACGATGGATAACAGGTTGAGATTCCTGTACTAGTTATATTTGTTTGAACGATGGAGGGACGCAGCAGGCTAAGGAAGCGCACTGATGGATATGTGCGTCCAAGCAATAAGTCTGAAGTTGAGTTAAATGCTTAACTTTAAGGACAAGTTGTGATGGGGAGCGAAATTAAGTAGCGAAGTAACTGATGTCACACTGCCAAGAAAAGCTTCTAGTTAGAATATAACTACCCGTACCGCAAACCGACACAGGTAGTCGAGGAGAGTATCCTAAGGTGTGCGAGAGAACTCTCGTTAAGGAACTCGGCAAAATGACCCCGTAACTTCGGGAGAAGGGGTGCTGACCGAAAGGTCAGCCGCAGTGAATAGGCCCAAACGACTGTTTATCAAAAACACAGGTTTCTGCAAAATCGTAAGATGACGTATAGGGGCTGACGCCTGCCCGGTGCTGGAAGGTTAAGAGGATGAGTTAGCTTCGGCGAAGCCCAGAATTGAAGCCCCAGTAAACGGCGGCCGTAACTATAACGGTCCTAAGGTAGCGAAATTCCTTGTCGGGTAAGTTCCGACCCGCACGAAAGGCGTAACGATTTGGGCACTGTCTCAACGAGAGACTCGGTGAAATTATAATACCCGTGAAGATGCGGGTTACCCGCGACAGGACGGAAAGACCCCATGGAGCTTTACTGTAGCTTGATATTGAGTGTTTGTATAACTTGTACAGGATAGGTAGGAGCCGTAGAGACCGGAACGCTAGTTTCGGAGGAGGCATTGGTGGGATACTACCCTCGTTGTATGAACACTCTAACCCTCGCCACTAATCGTGGTGGGAGACAGTGTCAGGTGGGCAGTTTGACTGGGGCGGTCGCCTCCTAAAAGGTAACGGAGGCGCCCAAAGGTTCCCTCAGAATGGTTGGAAATCATTCGCAGAGTGTAAAGGCACAAGGGAGCTTGACTGCGAGACTTACAGGTCGAGCAGGGACGAAAGTCGGGCTTAGTGATCCGGTGGTTCCGTATGGAAGGGCCATCGCTCAACGGATAAAAGCTACCCTGGGGATAACAGGCTTATCTCCCCCAAGAGTCCACATCGACGGGGAGGTTTGGCACCTCGATGTCGGCTCATCGCATCCTGGGGCTGTAGTCGGTCCCAAGGGTTGGGCTGTTCGCCCATTAAAGCGGTACGCGAGCTGGGTTCAGAACGTCGTGAGACAGTTCGGTCCCTATCCGTCGCGGGCGTAGGAAATTTGAGAGGAGCTGTCCTTAGTACGAGAGGACCGGGATGGACATACCTCTGGTGTACCAGTTGTTCTGCCAAGGGCATCGCTGGGTAGCTATGTATGGATGAGATAAACGCTGAAAGCATCTAAGTGTGAAGCTCACCTCGAGATTAGATTTCCCATTCCTTTATGGAAGTAAGACCCCTGAAAGATTATCAGGTAGATAGGTTGGAAGTGGAAGTACAGTGATGTATGGAGCGGACCAATACTAATCGGTCGAGGACTTAACCACAAAGTGGTGTGAAACGGTGTACGGCTTAAAAATCAATGATAAATATTAGCTAGTTTTGAGAGAATAAGTTTTCTCAAAAAAAGAGTGTGGTGGCGATAGCAAGAAGGATACACCTGTTCCCATGTCGAACACAGAAGTTAAGCTTCTTAGCGCCA
>NZ_JBXAYJ010000011.1:0-7509 GCF_056782215.1 Dellaglioa sp. CoH-55-MRSF-6 | reverse complement strand
AAAAACAAAAAGTTAATCCTGAAAATTACATTTTTGGCGCAATGAGAAATACTTTTGAAGTGTGGTACAGCGAATACTTGCAATCATTAAGTTAAAATGGCTAAATTAGCTCATATAAGAGCCATAGAGAAACTTTAAAAGCAACAAAGTACAAAGACTAGTAAAATGTTAAAAATGCCTTAGAAGCGTTATTAAAGGCAATTAAAATCAAAGGACAAGATAATATCTTGTCCTTTTTTTCTGATTATTTTGAAGTTAAACAATTAAATTATGTATCATACTACCTTTTTTAGAAAGCTCATTTTACACTGCGTAATACGTCTGTTTACTGTCACTTACCATATCAAAAACAGTCAAAAATAAAAGGGTATATAAACTCACAAGTTCGCCCTTGTATTTTTTTTATGTTTTTTATCTGTTTTCATCACAGCAAACGACCGAAAACGCACTGGAAAAAATGAACTATCAAAATAAAAAAAGGGGGTGATCTATGTACATAATTTAATAACTTAAAAATAATCATCAATCCAGCTTCACTCACTCAACACCTAAAAAAAATGTGTTTAAAAGAAAGGACAGAAAAATGAATAAAAAGTTTTTAAAGCAACAATTAGATAATGCAGAAAGCGAGAATAGAGTGATAAGTAAAGCTCAAAATGAACAAGAAACTAAAGTGTTAATACGAAAATATGGAACGCTAGGTAACTTAAATAAACGATTGTTAGAATTAGAATATTTTTAAATTATAAGGAGTGGAAATAATGGAACTAATAAGTGTAGAAACAATATGTGAAACAATAAATGGAAAAGAATATGATTAATTAATATCATTTCCTAGTTTTAGATAATTGAATCCTCTCCTATTTCTTATTAAACTTGTTTTAGGAAAAAGGGGGCTACAATGATTACAAAATTAAACAGTTTTTCAGACAGGGATTTAGAACAATTGGCACAGATTTGGTTGAATGGCAATTTACAAGCACATTCATTTATTCCCGCTCAGTATTGGAAAAATCAATTTGTGAACATTAAAAAAATGTTGCCTGAAGCAAATATTTTTGTGTATAGGAATAATGAAATAATTATCGGTTTTTTAGGCGAATTAGATGGTTACATAGCTGGATTATTTGTTGACATGAACTACAGAAAGCAAGGTGTTGGTAGCCGATTAATTAATTACCTAAAACAAATAAACGACAAATTAACACTTTCAGTCTATGTAGATAATATTAATGCCGTTAATTTTTATGAGAATAAAGATTTTATCATAGACAGTGTAGGTATGGATACTGAGACTGATTCAAAAGAGTATCGTATGACTTGGGAAAAATAAAAGGTAAAGACTTTTTTTATAAAAGCTTTGCTTTTTATTTTGCAATAAATAATGCTAATGTAAGTGACAGAATAATTAGTACCAATATCGCTAAGACACTTTTGATGCCAAAAGCAATAGTTAGACTTATCAAAATAATAAGTGGCAAATAAAAATAGTCCAATTTATTGACTTCTGAGCAATCCATACCAGTGTAGATTTATTAAAATTGTTACCAAAAAAACGCGTGTAGTTTGCTTACAGGAAATATTGGTCATAACTTAATACGATGAGAAATTATATTAGCATTCAAAATAAGTTGAGATACAGATACTATCTCAACTTATTTTTTTATGGGGTTAAGCTGACACCAGCTTGCCCCACGCGGGTAGCGTTCTGCATGACATGCTCTCACTGAAAGTGATCCTGCAATGATAAATTGCCCCGTCACGGCGTGACCCGCCAGAGGTTTTACAAGCCGGATAAGTGGCGCTGTAAAATAGCAGTTTCCCCAGTAAGAAGGGGAAACGCTACGGTCATCGCTTGGCGATGACGCGCCTCGCAGAGCCTGTCCAAAATATTATTTTGGTATAACAGGCTATACCAGATTTTTAACGGTGTTATACTGGTCTTGGAAAACCCTTTTTGAGGAGGCATTTTTGATGGCGCATTTAAAGAAAAATACGCGTGGCGCAGTCCCAGGTTTAGCGGTTCACTTTGAACGTAAAACCGACCATCACACTAACAAAGAAATTGATGTGTCGAAAACCTATCTAAATCAAGATCTGATGGCGGATGGTTCTGATATGCTGTCACGCTTCAATGCGCGTTTAAATGACGTTTATTGCATGAAAAGAGACGATGTGAAGGCGTTAGCGACTTGGATTGTCACTTTACCTGAAGAACTTACAGAAGCGTCCTACGAGCAACAGAGCGCCTTTTTTGAAGCAACCACTAATTTTCTGAATGACCGTTATGGTCAAGAAAATGCCGTGGCCGCTGTCGTACATTATGACGAGACAACCCCTCACTTGCACTATGCCTTTGTCCCAGTGGTTTTTGATAATAAAAAAGCACGTGATAAAGTATCCGCTAAAGAAGTCCTCACGCGCCATGATTTGCAAAGCTTTCATGAGGATTTAGATGAGCATTTAAAAAAAGTGCTGCCCTTTTATGAACAAGGGATTTTAAATAACAAAACCTTACCGTTTGAGAATGTCGCTGAAATCAAAAAATACAACGATCAGTTTAACGCTTTAAAAACTGAACTAGCCGATATTGAAGACAATATTCGTGCGAAACAGGCCGTACTTAAAATCACGGATCAAGCCTTAACGGAATTGGACTTAGCCGAAAAACAAATTGATGCCTTTAAACAAGACTTATCTAAAAACCTCTTTGGTAAGACGGTGCTTAAACCAGATGACTTAGATCGCTTTAAAAGTGTGTTAGCCACGATGAAGAAAGCCACCTTGCAAAGCCAGCATGAGACACGAGAACTCAAGCAAACGTTAGGCCAAGTCAACGCGCAATTAGCTGACATCCAAGCTGACTATCAAAACCTGAAAGAAACTCATCAAATGTTTCAGAAGCGGCAGCGAGAACAGCAAAAAATGGACTATGTGATGCGTGACATGCTTAAAAATGATTATGGTGTCGACAAACTATCGCATACTGATGTGGAGGCTCGGTATGTTCTTTATAAGCTGGATCATGAAGAACTCACTCAAAATAAAAAAGTAGCCCAGACCTGGTTAAAGACACTGACGACAGCTAGAGCAGATCCAGATACGAAAATAGCGCCAACTAGATTAGATTGGGGTATTGAACAAGTTAAAGCATTAATTAATCGAATCATTGAATTAACGCGTGATATTTTTAAAGGGCCAAGTCTTTAACGTTATAACGGCCTATTTGCTCGTCTAAGCGTTTTTAACCATGTGACGTAGAAATAATCATCAAATAGATTCAAACGTCGCTATTGGCTTAATAAGGGGCAATTAGGTTACATAACCAGGAATCCATCATTTAAAATAATGCCAAACAAAAAGAACACTCTGGACAAACATTATGTACAACGGTGTTCTTTTTGTTTTGTTTTTATTAATTCAATAAAAAGGCGAAGCCTATTATAAGTTTATCTTTTATATTTTAATCTTTTGTTCTTTTGCGTGGTTATAAAGTGAGCATTAGCAATGCTTCAAAGCTAAATACGTGTACAAAATACTGTGCATACGTGTACAAAATACTGTGCATACGTGTACAAAATACTGTGCATACGTGTACATTTTATTTTTTCATGTACACGTAAAATGCTATAATAAAAAGCATAAAGAAATTCCCGACAAAAAGTTTTTCTTTATGCTTATATCCAACAACACGCCCAAAGGAGTGTATCTATATGTCCATTATATCAGAATCAAAGACAAGGCAGGTGCAGACCTTGAATGAATTATCAAAAAGAAAAGTGGTCGAACACAATAGCTTAATCACATCCATTGCCAAAATGGATAAAACGCCGCTTAAAATGTTTGAATTAGCTGTTTCTTTAATCGATACAGAAAACCCACCTCAAGATCAAACGGTTTATTTATCAAAGCAAGAAATGTTTGCTTTCTTTAAGGTGAATGATAACGATAAACATAGCCGATTTAAACAAGCGATTGAAAGAATGCAGAAACAAGCTTTTTTTCAGATTAAAAAAGAACAAGATAAAGGGTTTAAGTTTGTTAGTATTGTGCCAATCCCTTATGTGGAATGGACGGATTATAGTGACGAAGTAAAAATTGAATTTCATCGTGAAATCATGCCTTACTTAATCAATCTTAAAAACAATTTTACGCAACATGCTTTGTCAGACATCGCAGAATTAAATAGCAAGTATGCCATTATTCTATACCGTTGGTTATCGATGAATTACAACCAGTACGAGCATTACAGCTTTAAAGGTGGTCGGAGACAAGACCAAATTGATAGTTATCGTAATCCTGAAATTAGTATCCGAGATTTACGAGAAATGACAGATACGATAGATGAGTATCTGGATTTTAGAAATTTTGAAAAAAGAATTTTAAAAAATGGTATTGAAGAAATTACAAATAATACAACTTTTAATGTGACGTACGAAAAAGTTAAAAAAGGGCGCAGCATTGATAGCATTGTCTTTCACATTACTAAAAAACAAGTTGCGGCTGATAGTAGTTATAAACAGGATGATCCCGTTTATATCGAGGGCAAGATTCGTCAAGAAGAAACAGAAGATATGTTGACTGTTAAGGCAATAAAAAGTCCCTATACAAAGTTACTTATGGAGCAGTTTTTATTGTCATATATTGATTTAACGGATACGACTATTTTGTCAGGGTTACAGAAAAATGTATATCCACTTTATGACGAATTAAAAGAATTACGTGGTTTAAAGGGCGTGAAAGAACACTTAGCCTATATCAGAGACAAACAAGATGACTATTCGAAAAAGAATATTGCTAAGTATCTTAAAAAATCGATTGAACAGTATCTACCAATCGTTAAAAGGCAGGATATAGATCATGAGTGACAATTTAAAAACGATTCGAGAACTTGCAGATGAGTTAGGAGTTAGCAAGAATAAAATTCATTATCAAGTTTCTAAAATATCAAGCGAATATGTAGTTAGAAATAATAGTATGAAGCTATTAACCGCTGAAGCGGTTAAACAAATAAAAGAAAATATAGGTATTGAATTAAACAGTAGTTTAAACAGTAAGTTAAATACCGTTAAACACCAAGAAAACACTAATATAAAAGGAAATACAAGTGTTGAAGGCGTTGAATTAAACAGCACTTTAAATAGCTATTTAAACAGTCTTAAACACCAAATTGAATATCTTGAATCTCAAAATACCAATAAAGATGAACAAATAAAAAGTTTAGTGGAAGCACAAAAACAAACGCAAAATTTGTTAGACCAGCAACAACAATTAGCCTTACAAGATAAAAAGTTGTTAGAAGAATACAAAGCAAAAAACGACAGATTAAAAGTTCTCAAAATGCCCTCACAGGAAACACAATTCAAACACTTAGACAATCAATATAAAGATGAAGTGAACGCTCTTAAAGAGAAGTTGGAAAATTTGCAGGAACAAATCAAAGATCAAAAAAGGATAGAAGAACAAGAAAAACCAAGAAAATGGTGGGGACTATGGCGAAAATAGATGATTCAGTTAAAAAGAAAGTTCCTGAATTGCGATTTGCGGGGTTTGCTGACGATTGGGAAGAGCGTAAGTTGGGTGAATTAGCTAGTTTTTCAAAAGGCAATGGATATACAAAAAATGATTTAGTCGAATTTGGAGATCCAATAATTTTATATGGTCGCTTATATACAAAATATGAAACAGTTATTGAGAAAGTAGATACATTTGTAAATAAGAAAGATAACTCAATAATTAGTGAAGGATCTGAAGTCATAGTACCTGCATCAGGAGAATCTTCAGAAGATATTTCTAGAGCTTCAGTTGTTGGTAAATCAGGTCTAATTTTAGGCGGAGATTTAAATATAATTAAACCAGTAAATTATATTGATTCTATTTTTTTAGCTTTAACTATTTCTAATGGATCTCAACGACAAGAAATGTCGAAGAGAGCTCAAGGAAAATCTGTAGTTCATCTGCATAACTCTGATCTAAAACAAGTAAATCTTTTATATCCAAAATTAGAAGAACAACAAAAAATTGGGACATTCTTCAAACAACTTGATTGCGCTATCGCTCTTCATCAACGTAAGTTAGATTTGTTGAAAGAACAGAAAAAAGGCTACTTGCAAAAAATGTTTCCAAAAGCTGGAGAAAAAATTCCTGAATTGCGATTTGCGGGGTTTGCTGACGATTGGGAACAGCGTAAGTTGGGGGAGATATTTAACTATGAGCAACCAACAAAATATATTGTTAAATCTACAGAGTATGATGACACTTTTAATACACCTGTTTTAACAGCAGGTAAGAGTTTCTTATTGGGCTATACAGATGAGATTACTGGGATTAAAAATGCTACCGTAGAGAATCCAGTTATTATATTTGATGATTTTACAACTGGTTCTCATTATGTAGATTTCCCTTTTAAGATTAAGAGTTCCGCAATGAAATTACTTAGTTTGAATGATAATTCTGACAATTTCTATTTTATGTTTAATACGTTGAAGAATATAAAATATGTACCTCAAAGTCATGAACGTCATTGGATTTCTAAATTTTCAGAATTTGAAATCTATAAACCTAGTCAGGAAGAACAGCAAAAAATTGGTTCATTTTTCAAACAACTCGACGACACTATCGCTCTTCATCAACGTAAGTTAGATTTGTTGAAAGAACAGAAAAAAGGCTTTTTACAAAAGATGTTTGTTTAGGGGCTATAATTATATAATGACCCCTAGAAAAGACTATTAAAACAGCCCTCGTTATCTACTAGTTGGATAATGGGGGCTGTTTTTTTGTTAAATGGTATAATGGATCATATATAGCAGGACTATTATTTCAAATCAAGCAAGGATTTGATCCCAAGAAAAAGAAAAATTTACCCAATCGACTTTACCTTGATGATTTAGAAGTTACAGCAAAAGACGTGTATATTAAACGGGATTTTGCTAATAAAACGGCTGAAACCCTTGATACAAGCGGACATCACGAAATCGGACGCCGACAAGAAAATAATAAAACAGCTGAAACCCTTGATACAAGCGGACATCACGAAATCGGACGCCGACAAGAAATGGCTGAAACCCTTGATACAAGCGGACATCACGAAATCGGACACAATCTATATAAGACTAACTTAGATACTAATAAAGATACTAATAAAGATACAAGCATGCTTGATTTTTCATCAATTAATTTCTCTCAAAATGTTCTACAAAAACAAAATCAAGACATTGTAGCTAATGCAAGCGAATTTCTAGTATCAAACGGAAATGCAGGTAAAATTCCTTTAGAAGCTGAAACAATAAAGTTAATCAGTTTATGGTCTGCAAATGATCCAAAGAAAATGGAAAAAATGATTGGGATTATTTTTAATGCTAAAAAAGCAAGTGAAACATTTATTACTCAACAAACAGGAAAACCAACAACTATCTTTTTAGATAACTATGAAGATTTGCAACATGACATCACAGTTTCATTGAGAAGAACATTTAACGCTATTAGAAATAAACAGGATAAAAAACAAAA
>NZ_JBXAYJ010000010.1:0-19979 GCF_056782215.1 Dellaglioa sp. CoH-55-MRSF-6 | reverse complement strand
CTCAGTAGCTCAGTTGGTAGAGCAATGGATTGAAGCTCCATGTGTCGGCAGTTCGATTCTGTCCTGCGCCATTTATTGGAAGAGTAGCGAAGAGGCTAAACGCGGCGGACTGTAAATCCGCTCCTTCGGGTTCGGTGGTTCGAATCCACTCTCTTCCATTTTTTATAGGGGTATAGTTTAAAGGTAGAACTACGGTCTCCAAAACCGTCAGTGTGGGTTCAATTCCTACTACCCCTGCCATTTTTTGTTTTGGCGATATTGGCGAAGTGGTTAACGCACCGGATTGTGGCTCCGGCACGCGTGGGTTCGATTCCCACATGTCGCCTTTTATAAGGTTATATCAAGTAATAATTAATATGGCGGTATAGCCAAGTGGTAAGGCAGAGGTCTGCAAAACCTTCATCACCGGTTCAAATCCGGTTACCGCCTTACACGAGTTATGCCGGTGTGGCGGAATTGGCAGACGCGCTGGACTCAAAATCCAGTTCCAGCAATGGAGTATCGGTTCGACCCCGATCACCGGTATTATTAAGTATTATAGAGAGTATTAGAAAACATGAAAGCCCATTGATTGGGCTTTTTTTGTACGCTAAATTATGAAGAATAATACGAAATTATAGAAAGTTGAGCTTTTGTTGAACTTTTTTGGCTCTTCGTCAACTGTTGTTGGTGGATAATAGTATGAAAATTCTAATCACTTAATAATTAGAGTTTTTTTGGTATAAATTTTTAAGTGTATAAAATATTCTGGTATTGAAATCATATAATAATTTTTTAACTGATATATATACGTCTAACTTTTTAATTACATTTCAAACATCTTGATAGTAAATCATAGTGTACAACAATATATAGATAGTATATATTGTTGTACACTATATATTGTTGTTTTTAAGAGGATAATCAAGTAACATATATTTATTGCTGTAAGAAAAGGAAGGTCACTTATGAAAAAAGTAGAGGTAAAGTTAGATATGCAAGTGCCTGACATATTTGAAAAGCGTGATGGTCGAAAAGTTGATTTTGCATTACGTAAAGTTTTAAGTAGTACTTTGCGTCGATTAAATAGTAAAAAAAATCAAGAAAGCTATCAGGAATTACTATTACATAAATTAAGTAATTATCAAAAAATTAATGCCCAAACGATGTATGGCTTAGTTATAGCTACATATCGTGAATTAGGCTACCGTGATGCATTGGATAGCTTTCAGGAATATAGAATAAATGATGAAAAATTGTGGAAAGAGCAAACTGATCCAGCTGGTCGTTTGGATAAATTATTAAATAAAGATGATACAATTGTTCATGAAAATGCTAATAAGGATAGCAATGTATTCAATACACAACGTGATTTGACGGCTGGGACAGTGGGTAAAACTTTGGGATTAAAATTAATGCCTGAATCACTAGCTAAAGCACATTTACGTGGTTCAATTCATTATCATGATTTAGATTACACACCCTGGAGTCCTATGACTAACTGCTGTCTGATTGATTTTAAAGAGATGTTAACAAATGGATTTAAAATAGGAAATGCTGAAGTTGAAAGTCCTCATTCAATTCAGACCGCAACTGCGCAAATGGCACAAATTATTGCTAATGTAGCCTCAAGTCAGTATGGTGGTTGTTCTGCAGATAGGGTGGATGAGTTACTAGCGCCATTTGCTGAATTAAATTATAAGAAGCATTTAATAGATGCAAAAGTATGGATTGGGAATCCAATAAAACAGATAGAATTTGCTAAACTTAAAACAAGCAAAGATATTTATGATGCCATGCAAGGATTAGAGTATGAAATCAATACTTTATTCTCTTCGCAAGGACAGACGCCGTTTACTACGTTAGGTTTTGGGTTGGGTGAAAGTTGGATTGAACGAGAAATTCAAATCTCAATTTTAAAAATTAGAATAAAAGGATTAGGTCGTGAGCATCGTACGGCAATATTTCCTAAATTAGTATTTACAATAAAAAAGGATTTAAACTTTAAACATGGGGACCCTAACTACGATATTAAGGCCTTAGCTGTTGATTGTGCTACGAAGAGAATGTACCCTGACATATTAATGTATGACAAGATAAAAGAGCTTACGGGCAGTTTCAAGGTACCTATGGGCTGTCGTAGCTTTCTGCAAGGATGGAAAGATAAAAATGGTAATGAAGTCAATTCTGGGCGTATGAATTTAGGCGTTGTTACAGTTAATTTACCACGAATTGCTTTGGAATCCGAAGGTAATATTGATTTATTTTGGGATATCTTTAAAGAGAGGATGCAGGTTTGTAAAGAGGCATTAGTCTTTAAAGTTAACCGTGTCAAGGAAGCTATCCCAGAGAATGCACCCATTCTATATCAACATGGTGCTTTTGGCGAAAGGTTAAAAGCAGACGGAGATGTTGATGATTTATTCAAGAATCGTCGCGCTACGGTCTCATTAGGTTATATTGGACTATATGAAGTTGGAACTGTTTTTTTTGGACCTAATTGGGAAAAAAATGAAAAGGCGCATAATTTTACGATTGACATCGTTAAACGCCTCAAGGAGTATTGTACAGATTGGTCAGATGAATACGATTATCATTTTAGTGTTTATTCAACTCCTAGTGAATCCTTAACAGATCGTTTCTGTGTATTAGACACTGAAAAATTTGGTGAAATTAAAGATGTTACAGAAAAGGAATATTATACAAATAGTTTTCATTATGACGTTAGGAAAAATCCAACTCCGTTTGAAAAATTGTCGTTTGAAATGGAATATCCTAAATATGCATCAGGTGGATTTATTCATTACTGTGAATACCCAAATTTACGTCAAAATCCTAAGGCTTTAGAAGCAGTCTGGGATTGGGCTTATGATAAAATCGGCTATTTAGGAACTAATACCCCTATTGATCATTGTTATAAATGTGGTTTTGATGGTGAATTTAACCCAACTGAACGAGGATTTGAATGCCCTAAATGTCAAAATCATGATCCAAAAACATGTGATGTTGTTAAAAGGACATGTGGATACTTAGGTAATCCACAGCAACGTCCGATGGTTCATGGACGTCATAAAGAAATTGCTTCTCGTGTTAAAAATATGACTTTAGGAATGGTTGATGATGGAACGACAAAAGAGAGTTAAAGCACCACGAAATCCGAAACCTAAAGAATGGATTGCCAGTGAGTTAAGCCAACAGTATATTGCATCTTATAAACCATTTAATTTTGTTGATGGTGAAGGGGTTCGTTGTAGTTTATACGTTAGTGGCTGTTTATTTGCTTGTCCGGGTTGTTATAATAAGGCAGCGCAAAATTTTAGATATGGGACACCATATACAAAAGAGCTTGAAGATCAAATAATAACTGATTTAAGCGAAGACTATTGCCAAGGATTAACTTTATTAGGCGGAGAGCCTTTTGTTAACACGCAGGTTTGTTTAAGCTTAGTGAATCGTATTCATGATACTTATGGATGGACGAAAGATATCTGGTCTTGGACTGGTTATACATGGGATGAATTAATGCTTGAATCTGATGATAAACTTGAATTACTTTCAAAGATTGATATTTTAGTCGACGGTCGATTCGAATTACCAAAAAAAGATTTAACTTTGCAATTTAGAGGTAGCTCAAATCAAAGAATTATTGATGTTCAAAAATCATTAATTGCGGGTGAAGTTATTCTCTGGGATAAATTGTTAAGATAAAAAACTTGTCACAATACCTTGTATGTAAGGTGTTGTGACAAGTTTTTTTAATAATCATTTGGATTCGCGATAAGTGGTGAATAGTCATTCATATCAGAATCTCTATAGTCCCACCATTCTTCAGAATATCCGATAAAACCAGCAGTTATCATAGCGTTATTTAGTATATCGTAATTTATTTGTTGTTGAGGTGTTCGTTTATAATTTCTTCCAGCTCGTTCTGAAAAGTCGTCAAATTCACTTTGCATGTTAAGCTCGTGGCCATCCATATCACAGATAGTTAAATCAAATGTCACGCCTTTTTGATGACTGAAATTAGGATTTGGCTTCGCTACAAAATTAGGATCGGGATAAACGTCAAATAATTTTTTTTGAGCAGAGACTGGTCTGTAGGCGTCCCAAATTTTTAAACGATAGCCTTGAGTTTTGAGTAATTGACTTGCGATACCAAGTTTCTTAGCTGTTCCTGTTCTAGCGATTGCTGTAGAAAAGTCATAAATAATTTGGTTAGTAAAGTTGTCTTTTGTAGCATAGCGTAAATCTACAATAATATTAGGATCAATATCTTTAATATTTGTAAAACCGAGTTCAATTTCTGATAACATGATAGACCCTCCTAGCGAAGAATTTCGCCCATTTCATCATTATAATAAGAAAGTTTAGGAAATATAATTTTAACTGTAGTACCTTCATTTTTTGGAGATTCAATTTCTAATTGGTGACCTAATTTTTGACTTAGTTGATTTGCTAAATAAAGGCCTAATCCGGTTGCATTTTGGTTGAATTGACGCCCGTTATTCCCGGTAAATCCTTTGTCAAAAACGCGAGCTAAATCTGCGTTCGGGATACCAATGCCATTATCTTTAATGGCTAATATCGTTTCTTTTTCAGTATCTTTAAGAGAAATAACGATTTCACCATTATTTGGTGTGTATTTTAATGAATTGGTAATCACTTGATTTAAGATAAAACGTAGCCATTTTGAATCAGTTAGAACGGAAATATCTGTACTGTTAAAAACGAAACGAATATGTTTTGAAAAAAATAAGTTCATATTATCCCGAATGACAAGATTAACTACTTTTTTTAGTGAATCATCTTGAATTAAATAATCATTTGAAAAGCTATCTAAACGAGAATAATAAATCACTTGTTCAACAAAATTTTCAATGTTTTTTAATTCAATTTCAGTTTGCATGACTTGTTTTTCAGATAGCTTGCCATCAGATGTTTCAATTAGTAACTGAATAGCAGCTAAGGGAACTTTAATATCATGAATCCAAGCATTTAAAAAATCCTCTTGTTCTTGTTGTTTAGACAAGATATTATTTATTTGTATTTGATGATTGTTTAATAGGGCATTAACATAACCCTGATATAAACGTTGTTCATTGGAATGTGCACCATTAATAGGAATCAATAAATCTGCTGTTGCTGGATCAATTGGTAATTTAAATTTTTGGTACCATTGATGATTAATCCAGTAACGTGTTACAACAAAAATACTTGATATAATAACTACCAGAATATCTATATATAATAATGTAGATAAAACAATGTTATGGAATGGATCAAACCACAATACAAGATTAATTAAGAGAATAACTAGAAGGAAAAAGATGATTGTTGTAATTCTATCTGAAATGTACTTAAAAAATGTCATTAGT
Organism: Dellaglioa sp. CoH-55-MRSF-6; assembly: GCF_056782215.1. The sequence goes on along the minus strand of NZ_JBXAYJ010000010.1, from coordinate 14,625 downwards.
GTCTCCTAAGGGATAAGATAACCTTGTCCTACCTTTGTCTCGATAAAATTGGGTAATCCAGCTTGTGCTATTTTTTTACGAACGCGATTAATATTAACGGTTAACGTATTGTCATCAACAAAATGTTCGTCTTCCCAGAGTTCTCGAAGTAATTTTTCACGGCTAACAATTTTCCCTGTCTGACGCATTAAATATTGCAGTAACTGGTACTCATTTTTTGATAAATCAATAATTTTATCGTTAAATTTTGCAGTTCCATTTTGTAAATTCAAAAAAAGGCCATTATGCTCGAGTGTTTCTGGTCCCATTTCTGCGTAATTGTAAGTGCGTCGTAATAATGCAGAAATTTTTGCAACTAAAACTTCCATTGAGTAAGGTTTATTTACGAAGTCATCGCCACCCATATTCATTGCCATAACCATATCCATATTGGTATTTCGGCTTGAGATAAATATAATTGGTACATTTGATATTTCACGGATTTTTTTACACCAGTAAAAGCCATCAAAATCGGGTAAATTAATGTCTAATAAAACTAAATGTGGTTTTTTTTCAATGAATTCAAGATCAATTTCACTAAAATTATTAATTAAAATAGGGTTGAATCGCCATTTTGCTAGACTATCTGCAGTAATGTTGGCAATTGTTTTATCATCTTCAACAATCATTATACTAAACATATTATCACCTCTTTAAAGTAAGAACTATTTACCCTACAATACCGGTTTTTAGCATTAAATTCAAATAGATAAAAAGCGTAAATAAATATTGGCGTAATTATCCTATATATAGGATAATACTTGGTAATAGGAGAAATGAAATTATGACATTTATTGAAGTAGATCACGTTAAAAAAATTTATGGAATGAAGTTTAATAGATCGACTGCAATTGATAATATTTCGTTTGTAATTGATTCAGGAGAATTTGTTGGTATTATGGGACCATCTGGTGCAGGAAAAACGACGTTATTAAATATGATGTCGACTATTGATAAGCCAACTTTTGGACATGTTAGAATAGATAACCAGGATATAACACAATATAATGAAAAAAAATTGTCTGAGTTTAGAAGACAACAGTTAGGGTTTATTTTTCAAGATTTTAATTTACTTAATTCGTTGACTATCAAGGAAAATATAATTTTGCCCTTAGCATTGGATAAAGTAAATGTAGAAATAATTGAGGCAAAACTTGCTAATATTGCTAATATTTTAAATTTAAATAATATTTTAAAACATTTTCCAAATGAAATTTCAATTGGTCAACAGCAGAGGGTTGCAGTTGCACGAGCTATTATAACGGCACCCAAAATGTTATTCGCAGATGAACCGACAGGAAGTCTAGATTCAAAAGCAGCTACGGAACTATTGAAGTATTTAACAGACGTGAATGAAAAGCAAAAGATGACGCTCATGATGGTAACTCATGATGCATTTACAGCTAGTTATTGTAAAAGAATTATTTTTATTAAAGATGGGAATATCTTTGCCGAAATTAGGCGAGATGGCTCTAGAAAAGAATTTTTCCAAAAAATAATTGATATGCAAGCAGCTATTGGTGGGGGAAAGCAATGAAACCACTAGTGAATATTGTTTTTAAAAGTATTTGGCGCAGTTTATGGGATTATTTAATTTACATTATTGCTAGTGCGATAGCAGTTACAGTTTATTTTTCATTTTTGTCAATGTCAATTAACAAAGAGTTAACACAAAATGCGCGCGTAGAGTTACCAATTTCTGTTACTTTACGTATTAGTAGTTTTTTAATTTTGATTTTTATTGCTTGTTTCATGATGTACACTAATCTTTTTGTGGCGAAACGGCGAGAAAAAGAAATTGCTGTTTACCATCTTCTTGGAGTGAAAAAAAAAGAAATTGCGACAATGCTATTTATTGAAAATTTAATTCTAGGTAATATAGCATTACTGATTGGTTTAGTGGTTGGTGCGATCTTTTCTAAATTATTTGCTATGATTTTGTTGAGGGCTATGTTTATTGTGGCAGATACCAATATTATTATATCTTGGCATAGTTTAATTAGTACAATAGTTATCTTTAACGTTATCTTTTTAATGATGTCAACTGTTAATGCAAGTGTTATTTATCGTAAACAATTAGTTTCATTGTTTAAAAATAGTGATAATGCCAGTGTCGAAAAATTTGGACCATTTAAACGATTTATGGCTATCATTAGTATCTTTTTTATTATTGTACCTTTATTTATGGCAGTAAATTTTGAAAATTTGGGACCTATTTTTAATGTTTGGTTACGTAAAAATGATTATTTTTTAGCAGTATTGATTATTGCAATTATGATTATCTTAGGGACTCTTTTGATTTTTAATTATTTGGTGCCGATAATGATAAGTATGATACAAAAATGGCGACATTTTATGTATCGGGGTGGTAGGCTACTTGCTTTTTCTAATTTAAAAGTCAGTTTAAGACAAAATAAGGTCATCTTAAGTTTAATGACTTTATTAATAATGTTCTCTTTATCTGTATTTATTGGAGTGGCTACGTTGTATTCATATTCCCAAAAAACAATTGATCAAGTGGCACCAGCTCATTTTATTACGGACGATTATCATTTAAAAACTGTAAAAAAAGTATTAAAACAAAACAATTTAATAGTGAAACAGCAAGTAAGTGGACATCTTAAAATTGTACCGATGAAAACAAGTGTTCAATTAAAAGCAAATAATCAAAGTGAAGCTAAAATTGTGCCAATTACAATAATGTCAGAAACAGATTATAATCATGCGCGTAAAATTCAAGATGATTTAGAACCGATTAAGATTAAATCGAATGAGACAGTTATGATTTTACACAAGTTAGCAAGATATCAAATTAATGATGATAACCAGCTCATTCAATTTAAGCAAAAATCAATGAACAAATTAAAGATAAAAACATACTTAAGTACGTTTCCGTATGGTGAAATACATTACATTCAAAATTTGTTAATTGTTAAAGATAGTGTCTACAAACGTGTTGATAGCAACACAAAATATGGACTTACAGCTATTAATATTAAAAATTATCAGGAATTTGCACAATCTAAAAATGATTTCGGACATAAATTAGATAATCAATCTAAAGAACAGACCTATTTGCAGCAGACAGGGACAACATTATCGAATGTCCGTTATAAATTTTCTAATCAAATTAAGTCAAACTACCATTATCGAAATTTGGGTGTGAGAAATCAAGTTGAAAAAAATGTTAACGAATTAGATGGGTTTTATATTTATATAGCATGTTTTATTAGTATTATTTTAGTATTAGCAACTTGTAGTATTTTAATGTTACAACAAATGATAGATCTTAGACAAAATCAAAAAACTTATTCACTAATGCAAAGTCTAGGTGTGACCAAAAAAGAGATTAAGCGAATTATTTATCAGCAAACAGCCAGTTTATTTTTAATTCCGGTTATTTTAGGATCGATAGAAGCAATATTTACTTTTAATATTTATGTCGCATTATTTGATCAACCTAACCTAAATGTTCTCATTTTCTTCTGGGGGACCTTCTATGTGATGTATTTAGGCTTATTTTTAATTACCGTGAGAGTGTTGAATCGGATAATAAATAACAGAGTTTAAGAACGGTTAAATGATTAATAGCCTAAAAGTTAGAAAACTTTTTAGGCTATTTTTTGGTTGGAAATTAAACATTTTTGGGGAATAACTATTGTAAAAAAATAGCTAATTAATGACTTGTTTGAGTCATTAATTAGCTATTAATATCGTTTGTGGAATACGGATTGTTTTTAACTAATTGGATTAATCTTTTATATTAATTAATTCATTAACAGAATACACTGCGTCTATGGGAGTAATTTGAAACTCACTTTCATAGTACTTTAACTGTTTATAATTTGACGTTTTACGCCAATTAATAAAATCAGATTGTTGCTTCCAAATTGTTAAAAAAACATAATTATAACCTTTAGATAAAGACTGTAATGTGTAAAAAGAAATGATACCAGTTGGTTTTGTTTGTTCATTAATAAAAGTTTGTACTTGAGCTAAGTAAACTTTACTTTCTTCATCGCTCAAAGTAATATATTTAAAATGATAAAAACCTTGCCATGAATCCATTCCTACATGATATCGAACACGGAAGTCTAATCCAGAGTAGAAAATAGAATTATCATCTGATGTGTCTAATAAGTAAGAATTATTGTACTTATTAATTGGATTAAGTAGAATAAATGATCGGGATGGATTATTTCGAATTATAGACTTTAAAAAATATTCAGCGCCTAATGCTGTGTTTATATGATTTAACAAAGATACATCTCCCATTTACTTTAATTCATTATTAAGTATAGCCCAAAAAAAGGTATAATAGAGTCAAAAGTAACAGGAAGGACAATTAAAAATGAAGTTGACAATTTTAGGATTCTATGGGGGTTATCCTGCCCATACAGTTGGAACTAGTTCATATTTAATTCAGAGTAATGGTTTTAATTTATTGTTGGACTGTGGAAGTGGAGCAATGCTTAGTCTAGAACCTAAACTAGATTCCTTGAAGTTAGATGCAGTTGTTTTATCACATTATCATCAGGATCATATCGCAGATGTCGGCGTTTTACAGTATAGCTGGCAGATTAACGGTGAACAAGTGAAGCAACCACTTCCTATTTATGGGCCATCTATTGATCAAGAAGCATTAGCAAAATTAACTTGGGCAAATGCGACAATTGGAATAGGATATAAGAATAAAGAAGTTATAGACATTGGGCCTTTTACTTTTGAATTTTTAGAAACAATTCACCCAGTGCCTACATATGCTATGAGAATAACGGAACGGGCAACTGGGAAGGTCTTTGTTTTTACAGCTGATACGGCGTATGACGAAAAATTAAATGAAATTAGTCAAAATGCAGATATATTAATGACCGATACAAACTTTTTTGATGATAAAATTGGCAAAAAATGGCATATGACATCTACCGAGTCTGGAAAGTTTGCTCGTTTAAATAATGCTAAAAGATTAATTTTAACGCATTTACCAGCAAATGGTTCCCACGAATTATTAAAAGAACAAGCTGAATTATCAGCTGGCAATAATATCGATATAATACTCGCAAAAAAATATTTAGAACTAATTTTGTAATCGGATACATATTGTTAAATTTTTTTAACAATATGTATCTTTTTTTTGAAAAATAAAATAATGATAAGATTGTTGCAAATAAACGATTAAGTGCGTGTTACGTACTTTTAGTAAGTATATATCGAGTGTAAAGTATATTAAATAATTGAGATAGCAAATTATTTTTCATTCAATAAATAATAATAACTATAAAATATATGTAATATCATACTCGAAATATAAAAAACAATATCAAAAATGATGTCATTTAATCATTTAATAATGAACACAAATGAATTAAATGTATTATTAGTAAAAATATTAATTAGTAAATTTTTTTAATAAAATGGTAGTAATTTGTTTGATAATAAGTTACAATTGTTTTATAGGAATTGATAAATTTTTTATTAAAAGGAGAGAGCGCATATGGTAACTTTATATACTTCACCAAGTTGTACATCTTGTCGAAAAGCACGTGCATGGCTTAAGGAAAATAATATTCCATTCCAAGAACGTAATATTTTTTCTGAGCCTCTCAACATTGATGAAATTAAAACAATTTTGCAAATGACTGAAAATGGAACAGAAGAAGTTATTTCTAAACGCTCAAAAGTTTATCAGGAACTAGATATGGACTTAGACGATTTACCACTTCAAGAATTATTCTCATTAATTCAAGATAATCCTGGTTTATTACGTCGTCCTATTATTCTAGATGAAAAACGATTACAGGTTGGATATAACGAAGACGAAATTCGTCGCTTCTTACCAAGGGATGTACGTGCTTTAGAATTACAAAAGGCACAATTACTTGCTGGATTTTAATTAATTTAAAATTAAATAATATTGAAACATTAGTTTTTAATAAGGTAACATGGTAAAATTCAGGAAGACGCATTCCTGAATTTTTTTTATTTAGTTTAAACTACTTTACAAATAGTAAATTTTAGATAGAATTAAGGTCAAGTTATCAGAAAGATGGGTGATTAGTAATGAAAATGGAAAAAATAAATGAAAATACAATTCGTGTTTTAGTTGAAGATGAAGATTTATCTAAAAGAGGTATTACTGTTTTAGATTTATTAGGTAATAGAACTCAAATTGAAGATTTCTTTTATAGTATTTTACGCGAAGTAGACACGGAACATGAATTTGAAAATAATGAAGCAGTTACCTTCCAGGTATTACCTAATCGAGATGGCTTGGAGTTATTTATCAGTCGTGGAAAGCCAGACGAGACGCAAAATCCGAAAGAAATAAACATTTCTGATTTATCTGAGAATGATGATCTAGGAAGCTTTATAAAAGATAGATTAGCTGAGCTTGAAGACAGTGACAATGACTCACAAGATACTGTTGGATCGGGTTATAAAAAATCTGCTCAAACAAGAATGTTTGAATTTGGGGACTTCGAAGATTTTATTCAATTAGCTAAAATTTTTAGACCAACAAATACACAAAGCAATTTATTTAAAGTCCAAAATAAATATTTTTTAGAACTAATTTTTGATAAAGATAATACAACAAAAGAAACAATCGAAAATGATATAGCTGTCGCATTAGAGTATGCACAGGTTGTCTCATCGACAGGACCATTTATGGAAGAACGTGGTAAAAAGATTATGTCATCTGACGCACTCTCTGAGGCAAGAAGATACTTTAAATAAACAAACTAATCGAAAAAGGTTAGTTTGTTTTTTTGCGTATTTAAATTGTAACAAGGGGTAATTTGAATGATATTTGCAAAACAAGAACACGTAGATGAGTTGGTATGCGCAATAAATTTTAAGCAAAACAATAAATATTTTTGTCCTGGTTGCGGAGAGCGTGTTGTCTTTAAAGAAGGCCCGCAAAAACAAGCTCATTTTGCTCATTTTAAAAAGTCATGTCATTTTTTTTCAGAAGGTGAAACGAAAATACATGTCACAGGGAAAAATTTAATTAAAATGTGGGCAGAAAAAAGACATAAAAGAGCAGATATTGAGCAATATTTGCCTAAACTAAAGCAACGACCGGATGTTTTAATAAATTTAAAAAATAGCCAGTTAGTCGTAGAGTACCAATGCAGTCCGTTGACGCTAAAAGATTTTAACAAAAGGACTGACGGTTATAAACAAAATGGGTATCGTATTTTTTGGATTCTAGGGATGAAACATCGTTTAAATAAAAAATTAACACAACAACAAGCAATGTTTATAAATTTCCATAAAAATATTGGTTATTTCTTAGTATTTATCGATACTGAGCGACAGTGTTTAATTTTAAATTATGAATTATGGTTTGAAAATTTATATGGTATTCGTTACTGCACAAAAGTATTTAATGATGTAACAGACTTAATGGTATTTATCAAAAATAATTGTAGGAATAAAACTTTGAATTTGTCACCAGCAGACTTGTTCCGTCAATTGACTAAGTTAGAGAAAAATTGTTATTATTTGAATCATTATTTAAAGCAACAGATTGATTTTTGCTACATGCAGCGATATTATTTTATGGGATTTCCGATATATTGCTTGAGTCAGACGCGTCTTCCGCCAATCTATCGACATGATGACTTTTTTTGGAGAATTCGAGTTATTTTAGATTTGCAAAAATATACCACTGATGTTATTTCGAAAAAAGAGCTTGAGTTATTATTTAACCTGCAACAAAAAATCACAAAAACTCTTTTTGAAATGCCACTTGTTGGTCATCTAGCAATTAAACAAGTTAATAATGCATATATTAAGGGTTTAATTAAAAATCATATTTTAATACCAATTAAAGAATCCGAAAATTATCGAATTGACAATCAGATTGTATGGTCCAGTGATATATCGCTAAAAATGGAAAATTTACAGTTGAGGCATACATTTATTTCAAATTTTGATTAAAAATATGTTATCTTATAGGAGTAAATAAACGATATTCGGAGGCTTTTTATGACAGTAGCTAAGCAATTACCAAAGCGTGAAGAGGTACCAGAAAATTTAACGTGGGATGTAGAAAAAATATATGGTTCAGATTCATTATTTGAAGAGGATTACAAAAAAATTGAAGAATCTGTAGTAACTATCGCTAACTTTAAAGGTACATTGAGTCAAGATAGTACAACAATGTTACGTGGATTAGAAGCTATTTTGGCGCTTGAACGGATGCTCGAAAAAGTATACGTGTATGCGAATTTAAAAAATGATCAAGATACAGAAAATTCAACATATCAAGCTTTAAATTCAAGGGCTGGCGCCTTGGCAGCTAAGGTATCGGCTGCTATTTCTTGGTTTGAACCTGAAATTATTGCGATACCAGAGGATACTTTAAAGCAATTTATGTCTGATAATCCTGATTTAAAAGGCTATCGTCATTTTTTTGATAGTTTATTATTGGAGAAGGATCATGTCCTTTCGCATGCTGAAGAAACGCTCTTAGCTGGAGCAGGGGATATATTTAGCGCCTCTTCTAAAACGTTTGAAATACTGAACAATGCTGATTTGAAATTTCCAGTTGTTCAAGACGAACAAGGTAATGATGTTCAATTATCACAAGGTATTTATGGGGTCCTTCTAGAATCAACTTCTAGAAGTGTTAGAGAACAGGCCTTTAAAAAATTATATGAAGTCTATGGTCAATTTCAAAACACACTAGCTTCAACACTTTCAAGCCATGTTAAAGTTCATAACTATAGTGCACAAGTTCGACATTATAAAAGTGCCAGAGATGCGTCATTATCAAATAATCAGATACCTGAAGTTGTCTACAATACACTAATTGAGCAGGTTAATAAGAATTTACCGTTGTTACACCGTTATGTTGCATTACGTAAGAAAATTTTAAAAGTTGAAAAATTACATTCATACGATTTATATACACCAATAACAGGCGAACCCGCACTAAGTTACACGTATGATGAAGCGAAAAGTGAGGCATTAAAAGCCTTAGATAAAATGGGACCTGATTATCTAAGTCATGTTCAAGAGGCATTTGATAACCGTTGGATTGATGTTGTTGAAAATCAAGGTAAAAGAAGTGGTGCCTATTCATCAGGTATGTATGATACAGCACCATATATGTTATTAAACTGGCAAAATAATGTAAATAATCTTTATACATTGGTACATGAAATGGGACATAGTATTCATAGTTACTATACGCATCATAATCAGCCTTATTTGTATGGTGATTATCCAATTTTTTTAGCAGAAATTGCGTCAACAACTAATGAAAATACGTTAACACATTATTTATTAAAGACTCAAACAGATCCTAAGGTTAGGGCATTTTTACTTAATTATTATTTAGACGGGTTTAAAGGAACTATCTTCCGTCAAACACAATTTGCAGAATTTGAACATTGGATTCATGAGGAAGACGCGGTTGGAAACCCACTAACGGCTGATAAACTGTCTAAATACTATGCTGATTTAAATCAAAAATATTATGGAGAGAGTTTAGAACGTGATCCAGAAATTGCAATGGAATGGTCAAGAATTCCGCATTTTTATTATAATTATTATGTCTATCAATATGCAACAGGGTTTGCTGCTGCAACCACTTTATCTGAGGGAATCACTAGTGGAAAACCTGATGCATTAGAAAACTATTTGAATTATTTGAAAGCTGGGAGTTCAGATTTTCCAGTTGATGTCATGAAAAAAGCAGGTGTAGATATGACTAAGTCAGCATATCTAGTTAACGCATTTGCTGTATTTGAAGCAAGATTGAATGAATTAGAGGCATTATTACCTCAAATCTTAGAGAAATAAAAAATACGTAACTTAGTTAAAAAACTAAGCTACGTATTTTTATTTTATAAAACGTATAGTTGGTTTTGAGGGTTAATTGCTTGATGTAAGTCATTTTGAATATTAAAATCACCAGCACAAACTTTCGAAATATCTACTAAATCAGCATCTGGGAAGGATACACCACAGTCTAGACCATCAATATTATTAATGACGATTGTGGGATGCATTGTAACGTTCATATCATTGGCAATTTTTTGATCATTTTTAAATGATTTTTTTGCTAACACTGAATGTCTATCTTCATTAAACATTTCCCAGTTTAAGTTAACTTCTTTAGCAACTCGTTGAATGAGCTCTTCTGAGTAACAAGTGCTATCTTGAACTAAAGCCGCTTGAATTGCCATTAAGAAATCACGTCCACGTTTTTTTCCTTGAAAAAGAGCTGCTTTATAATCTAAAGCGGCTTGGTAAATTGACCCAGATAACACATTTCGAAGCGCTAAGTTACGTGTATCAAGATTTTTTTCAATCATGACATTGTGCACTGTTTGGATGTTTAACATGGGTACAAATTGGAATGAGATTTTTTGGGGAGATAGACGAATAAAGTCTAAAACCTTTTGTTCAGATTTGAAGCATTTTGTACCTAATGGGTTGACAAATAAATAAATTTCTAGCAAGAGTACTCCTCCAATTATAGTGATTAGATTTAAAATCGTGTGGGGTTTGATTTCATTTCTGTTTTAATAACTATTACCACTTTACCAAATTTTTTTTTTTTTTCAATTATTAACACTTAATTAATAACAGATATTATTAAAATTACTTGTTTTTTGAAAGATTTGGTAACATTGTGAGGTTAATTCGGAACTGAATCACTAATTTATGCTAAAATGAGATGAGTAAATTGAATAATAGAATAGAGTGATAAAATGGTAGAAGATTGGAAATATTTCTTTAGACCCTATGAACAGGCCGTTTCAGAAATGAAAATAAAAATGCGTGGTTTAAGAAAACAGTTCACGGGTATTGGTCAACATTCGCCAATTGAATTTGTGACAAGTCGGGTTAAATCAGTTGATAGTATTTTAGAGAAAATTGAACGACGTCAAATTTCTGAAGAACGTTTAGAAACTGACATGCAAGATATTGCGGGTATTCGCATTATGTGCCAATTTGTTGATGATATTTATCAGGTTGTTGACTTATTACGTTCTCGAAATGATATGACCGTTGTAGAAGAACGTGACTACATTACTAATAAAAAAGCGAGCGGTTATCGCTCATATCATATTGTACTTAAGTACCCGGTTCAAATGATAAATGGAGAAAAAAATGTACTTGTTGAAATTCAAATTCGCACGTTAGCTATGAATTTTTGGGCAACGATTGAGCACTCTTTAAATTATAAATATCAAGGAGAATTTCCTAGCCAATTAAATGCACGGCTCGAACGGGCAGCAGAGGCTGCGTTTAAATTAGACACTGAAATGTCCGAAATTAGAGAAGAGATTCAAGAAGCGCAGCATTTATTTTATGGTAAGGGTTTAAACAAAAAATAAACATTAGGTATCATGGGCGTCAGGAAAAGAGGGTTACGAATGAAAGTTGCTATTTTCGAAAATGATGGGGAAAAATCGCAAAAAGTTGGTAAAGAACTGTATCAAAAACTAACGGATGCACATATCGTAATTGATAATAGTCATCCTGAAATTGTGATTACGGTTGGTGGGGATGGAACTTTGCTTTCTGCTTTCAAACATTACCAAGATAACCTTGAAAACATTAGATTTGTTGGCGTACATACAGGGCATTTAGGTTTTTATACGGATTGGCGAGATGATGAAATTTCAGATTTAGTTACTAGTCTCCAATCAGATAATAAACAATCAATTAATTATCCATTATTAGATGTTAAAGTTGATTATTTTGATGCAGAATCAGAAAGATTTCTTGCATTAAATGAATCAACCTTAAAAAGGATTAACAATACAATGGTAACGGATGTTTATATTGGTGATCAGTTATTTGAAAAGTTTCGTGGAGATGGTTTGTGCATTTCTACGCCTACTGGATCTACTGCCTATAATAAATCGGTTGGTGGAGCGGTTATTCATCCCGAACTCGAGTCAATACAAATGGCAGAAATTGCGTCTATTAACAATCGTGTGTTTAGGACGCTAAGCTCACCAGTTATTGTGGCTTCAAATGATTGGATTACACTGAAACCAACACAAAGCAGTGACTTTGTTTTTAGTATAGACCAAGAAATCTATCATAATCGGCAAATTAAGGCAATTAAATATAAAATAGCGAAGGAACACATTTGTTTTGCCAAATATCGACATAATAATTTCTGGAAACGTGTAAATGAGGCGTTTATTGGTAGTGATTATGCAGATTGATTGGCAGTATACAGGGACGTCTCCTCAAAAAGTGAAGACTTTTCTGAAAAATGAAGGTGTATCTAGGCGATTACTTGCAACGCTTAAGTATTGTGGTGGTAAGCTATTAGTCAACGATAACGAGCAGTGGGCAATTGACTTCATTCAAACAAATGATAAAGTGAGTATTGTTCTACCAGCTGAGAAAAATAAAAATGAATTAAAAAAATCGTTTGTACCAATTGATATCGTTTTTGAAGATCGCGATTTTTTAATTATTAATAAACCAGCACATGTTGCCTCAATTCCTTCATATTTACATCCGGAGGATACCTTGATTAATCGTGTCGCAGGCTATTATCAAAATCGACATTTAAATGATTTTATTCCACATATTGCGACGCGACTTGATCGTGATACGAGTGGGTTAGTATTGTTTGCTAAACATCGATTTGCTCACGCTTTATTGGATCAACAGTTACAAAATCATCTAATTAAAAAGTACTATACAGCATTTGTCGAAGGACAGATTGAAACTCCGCATGGGACAATTGATGAGCCAATTATGCGTGATCCAGAATCATTCATTAAGAGGCAGGTTGGCCATGGGGAAGGTAGTCAAGTAGCTTTAACTGAGTATTGGTTAGAGAAATCTGTAAAAGGTATTAGTCAATATAAAATCCAATTACATACGGGGAGAACACATCAAATTCGTGTTCATTTTGCATCCACAGGGCATCCCTTAGTTGGTGATACATTGTATGGTGGGCATATAATTATGCCAATGCAACGCCAAGCGCTACACTGTAGTGAAATTGAGTTTTATCAACCATTTACACATGAACAGATAAATGTTCAGAGTCACCTTGCATCGGATATGCAAAAATTTATAAATAAAAAATAAACGAGGTATTCATCATGGTGGATACAGAAAAATATAACCAAATAAAAACTGAAGAAATTATTGATTCGCTTGAAAAGAATCAACAATATAATTTTCACAATGAATTTACAGATTTGCATGTTTATGAGCAAGCTGAGATTTTTTCAGTGCTTAATAAAGAGCAACGCCAAAAGGTGTATCAGTACCTGACGCCTAAGGAATTGAGTGACACATTTGATGCCGCTGAAGATGATCCGGAAGATGTTGTTAAATATTTTGATGAAATGTCTCTAAAGTATGTGGCTGAGTTATTAGATAATATGTACACTGATAATGAGGTTGACCTGTTGGGACAACTGGATCAGCATAAATTAGCGAGATATTTAGGTCTGATGGATAAAGATAAGGCCTATGAAATAAAAAGTCTGCTGCATTATGAAGATAAGACAGCTGGTGCTATTATGTCAACTGATTTTGCCTCAATAACCTCAGATCAAACAGTGAGTTCTGCAATGCGTACTTTAAGAGAAGAAGCAAGTGATGCGGAAACAATTTACTATGATTATGTTATTAATAATGATCAGCGTTTGATGGGGATTGTAACATTACGTAATTTATTAATGAGTAATGAGAAGGCGTTAATTGGAGATATCATGACGACACCAGTTATGTCTGTTAAAGCTGATGACGATCAAGCAGACGTTGCCAAGATGATTCGGGATTATAACTTTTTAGCAATGCCAGTTACAAATTATGATGAACAATTAATTGGTGTGATTACTGTTGATGATATTATTGATGTTATTGATGAAGAATCGGCTGAGGATTACTCTGGTTTGGCCGGTGTCGATACTGAAGATCAAACAGAAAATCCATTTAAAGCAGCATCAAAACGTTTGCCATGGTTGATAACGTTATTATTTTTAGGTATGTCAACGGCAAGTTTAGTTAGTCATTTTGAAGGGTTACTGAGTGAAGCAAGTATTTTAGCTGTCTTCATTTCATTGATTACAGGAACGGCCGGTAATGCCGGAACACAAAGTTTAGCTGTTGCTGTTCGACGCCTAGCTGTAAAAGATGACAATGAACAAAGTGTGCTTAGACTAATTATAAGTGAAGTTTTCACTGGATTAGTAATTGGGGTTGTAACGGGTATTTCCGTCACTTTAATTGTCGGACTCTGGAAGGGTAACTTTGTTCTCGGGATGGTGATAGGACTTGCAATGATGTGCGCTATTACGGTGGCAAATTTAGCGGGTAGTTTTATACCAATTTTAATGGATAAAATTGGTGTTGATCCAGCAGTTGCATCAGGGCCATTTATTTCGACATTGAGTGATTTAACTTCTGTGTTAATTTATTTTAGTATTGCACAAGTATTCTTAAAATTTTTTATTGCGACTTAAAGAAAAACTTAAAAAGGTTCCAACAACTTCAGATTGAGTGATGTAATAATCCCTTTATGGTTGTCAGATGAAATAATATAATTTCATCCGATAATCATGGAGGGATTTTTGTATGTCC
>NZ_JBXAYJ010000009.1:0-28905 GCF_056782215.1 Dellaglioa sp. CoH-55-MRSF-6 | reverse complement strand
ACTTTTTTCTTTATTTCAACTGTGAACATAGTAAAACCCCCTGAGTTAGATTTCTCCAACTCAGGGGGTTCACTTCAACACCCAAAGTTATTTTCTTTTTAGTGGTATACTACACAAGTAGTAAAATACAAAATTTCGGGGTAGAGAATACAGCGTTAAGTGCCAAAAGGACGGAATGTGTCTTTTGGACGAAGGCTAGCGATAGCTGCGGTTGTGTTTTCGCATTCGCCGCATACCACAATGTGGCAACTCCAACGAGGAGATGTCTGAATCATGGAAAATTTAACAAAGAGGTTAACCGCAAAGAATATAGCGGTGATGGGTCTATTATTGGCTGGTCAAATTATTCTAACTAATTTATTATCGTATCAGGTATTGACGTTACGGATAAGTTTCACTTTTATTGCGACTTATCTATTAGCGGCGTGGTTTGGCCCATTACTGGGTGGTATTGGTTCTGTTTTATCGGATTTACTTGGAACAGTATTATTCAGTAAAGGAGGTACATTTTTCTGGGGATTCTCGCTATCTGCTTTCTTAGGTGCGTTTTTCTATGGACTTGTATTTTATAAAAAACCATTTACGTTACCGCGAATTATTATTGCCGTATTAATCAATGTCGTTGTTATTGATTTATTGTTAAATACATTCTGGCTAGTATTAATGTACCAGTCACCTTGGACAATTATCTATGCACGTGCTATCAAAGATTTAATTTTAATTCCAATTCAAATTATTTTGTTATATATGGTTGGTAATAATAAACAAATCCAAAGATTAGGTAAACGATTATAGGAGGATTCAATCTATGCCATTGATGAAAATTGATATGATTGAAGGCCGTTCTGAAGGCCAAATAAAAGAAATTTTAGATATTGCTTATGATGTAATGCTTAATTCATTTGGCGCACCAGTTAGTGACAGATATCAAATTGTCACTCAACATCCAATAAATGAAATGCAAATTTTAGATACTGGGCTTGGATTTATGCGAACAAAAGAAGTATTGGTCTTTAGTTTAACAACGCGACCAAGAACGACAGAGCAAAAAGAAACCTTCTATCAACAGTTAATGCAACAGTTACAAACAAAAGTTGGATTGAGACCAGAAGATTTAATGATTAATTTAACAACTAATACTGATGAAGATTGGAGCTTTGGCATGGGCCAAGCACAATTTTTAACGGGTGACTTATAGAAATTAACCAGACGGCGAATTTATTTTCGTCGTCTATTTATTTGCTAAAGAAGGGTGAATCACTGATAAATTTACTAAAATAAGTTATAATAAAGAAAATAAACTATTTGGAGGAATTTAAATGTCAATTTTAGTTTTGGGTGGCGCAGGTTACATTGGTTCACATACTGTTGATCAATTAGTAGAAAATAGTCGTGATGTTGTTGTTGTCGATAATTTAGTGACAGGGCACTTAGAGGCTGTTAATAAAAAGGCAAAATTTTATCAAGGAGATATTGCGGATAAAAATTTTATGCGCAATGTTTTCAAAAATGAGGATATTGAAGCAGTTATTCATTTTGCAGCTTCATCTCTTGTTGGTGAATCAATGGTAAAACCATTAAAATATTTTGACAATAATACAGCAGGGATGATTCATTTACTTGAAGTCATGACTGAAGTTGGCGTTAAAAAAATCGTCTTTTCTTCAACAGCTGCAACATATGGTGAACCTAAAGTTGTCCCAATTCATGAAGATGACCCTCAAATTCCAACAAATCCATATGGTGAAAGTAAATTAGCCATGGAAAAAATTATGCACTGGACTGACGTTGCAGATGGTGTTAAGTTTGTCGCATTACGTTATTTCAATGTTGCTGGATCAAAACCAGATGGTAGCATCGGTGAAGATCACAATCCTGAAACACATTTAATTCCAATTATTTTACAAGTTGCTAACGGAGAACGTGAAAAATTACAAATTTTTGGGGACGATTATGATACCAAAGATGGTACAAACGTCCGTGATTACGTGCATGTTCTTGATTTAGCAGATGCGCACATTCGCGCCTTAGATTACTTACTTGCGGGAAATGAAAGTAATGCCTTTAACTTGGGTTCATCTAATGGATTTTCAAATATGGAAATTCTAGAAGCAGCACGCCGTGCAACAGGTAAAGAAATTCCTGCAGAAATTGCACCACGTCGTGCAGGTGATCCTTCAACTTTAATTGCAGCAAGTGAAAAAGCACATGAAATTCTTGGTTGGGCTCCTAAGTATGAAAATATGGAAGATATCATTAAGACAGCATGGACTTTTGAACAGACGCATCCAAATGGATTTTCAAAATAAATTAGTTATTAACCATAGGACAATTATTTGTCCTATTTTTTTGTTAATTTTCTCTTAGAAAAAATTTGTGATACTATTTTTGTGCTAAAATGTTAACAAAGCAGAGATAAAGGAAGATATGAATGAAAATTTTAGCAATTGATACATCGAATATACCACTCAGCGTCGCTGTTTTAGAAGATAGTGCATTATTAGCAACTATCACAACGAATATAAAAAAAAATCACAGTATTACATTGATGCCAGCAATTTCTGATGTCATGAAATTAGCAGGTATTAAGCCTGCAGAGCTAGACCGAATTGTGGTTGCACAAGGTCCAGGATCTTTTACTGGTCTCAGGATTGGCGTTGCCACAGCTAAAACACTAGCATTTACATTAGATTGTGAATTAGTTGGTGTCTCTAGTTTAGCAATGTTGGCTGCAGGTATTTCCACAAATAGTGATTCTGATATTGTACCGTTATTTGACGCACGTAGGAATTACGTATTCTCAGGTTTGTATAAAAATGATAATGAGCTTGTAAATGAATTACCAGACCAGCATAGAGAACTTGTGACTTGGGTGACTGAATTAAAAGAGCGTAACCGACCACAAATTTTTGTTGGAACTGATGTCGATTTATTTAAACAACAAATTATCGATATTTTAGGTGATCAGGCACAGTTTCCAGCTTCATTTTTAAATATTCCTCAGGCATTTATTTTGGGATTAATTGGTAAAGATAAAGAGCCCGCTAATCAGGAGACATTTATTCCGAATTATTTACGATTAACGCAAGCAGAGACGCAATGGTTAGAAACCCATTCAGATAAGGATCATAATACCTATGTTGAAAAAATTTAAAGCACGAGTGAAACAAATTATTCCAGAATTAAGACCAGATGAACCTGTTAGGACATTAGTTTTTCAGAATCATAGAATTAAAATTAGAAATGAAAGTTATTTTATGACACGTGCTGTTGTACCTGATATTCCGGAACTACTTGAGATTGAAAAAGCAGTTTATGATGGTAAATCACCATGGAGTGCAAAAATATTTGAAGGCGAAATTTGCCAAAAAAGCAAAACACTTTATTTAGTCTTACGTAAGGAAGATAAAATGTTAGGCTTTATTGGTTGTTCAACGGATGCAATAACGGGAGACGTACATATTGCGAATATTGCTGTTCTACCTGAATGTCAGGGTAGAGGGATGGGAAACTTTTTGGTAACGTCTATTACAAGGCGTGCTCGTTTAATGAGATTTAGAACAGTTAGTTTAGAGGTTCGCCGTGATAACCAGACGGCTTTAAATCTATACCACCAATTAGGATTTACTAAAGTGGGTATCCGAGAGAATTATTATGTTGAAGATGGGCAAGATGCTGTTGATATGTTGCTTAAATTAAAATAAAGGAATATGAATTAAGTTGAAAGAGGTCTCAATGGATAAAACGGAAAGAAATCTAATTTTAGCATTTGAATCAAGTTGTGATGAAACTAGTGTCGCAGTGGTCGAAGACGGTCATCTTATTTTGTCGAACATCATTGCAACGCAAGTTAATAGTCATAAACGTTTTGGTGGTGTTGTACCTGAAGTTGCCAGCCGCCACCATATTGAACAAATTACGAGTTGTATTAAAGATGCTATGACAGAAGCAAATGTAACTTATGATGATTTAGATGCTGTTGCGGTTACTTATGGACCAGGATTAGTTGGTGCTTTACTAGTAGGTGTTTCTGCTGCTAAAGCTATCGCATTTGCTCACGAGTTGCCTTTAATTCCCGTTAACCATATGGCAGGCCATATTTTTGCAGCGCGCTATGAATCTGAAATAGTGTATCCATCAATGGCTTTACTCGTTTCGGGTGGACATACTGAGTTAGTTTATATGCCTGAAGAAGGTCAATTTGAAATTATTGGTGAGACACGTGATGACGCAGCAGGTGAAGCTTATGATAAAGTTGGGCGTGTTCTTGGGATGACTTATCCATCAGGAAAAGAAATTGATGAACTTGCACATACTGGACAAGATACGTTTAATTTTCCGCGTGCCATGATCAAAGATGACAGTTATGACTTTAGTTTCAGTGGATTGAAAAGTGCCTTCATCAATACAGTTCACCATGCAGATCAATTAGGCGAAGAGTTGGACCGGGCTGATTTAGCAACAAGCTTTCAACAAAGTGTGATTGATGTACTTGCTGAGAAAACGGTACGTGCTTGTCATGAGTATGATATTAAACAATTAATTTTAGCCGGTGGTGTGGCAGCTAATAAAGGGTTACGTACAAGACTTGAATCTGATATGAAGAAAATGAATGATATTGAATTTGTGAAGGCGCCCATTAAATTATGTGGTGATAATGCTGCAATGATTGGTGCAGCAGGATATGTTGAATTTATTAAAGGTCAACGTGCAGGATTAAATTTAAATGCTGATCCTAGTTTAGAATTTGATTGGATAGTTTAATTATTATAAAATTAAAATAGAGATTTAGAGTTCGCCTTGTAATGCTAAACAGTTGTTTAACACTGGGGAGAACGCTAAATCTCTATTTTTTTGTAAATGGTTAATTTATATTTCTAAAATAATTTTTTGGTAAAATAAATTGGGATAGATAAACGAGTAATCCTAGTCCGAATAGAATAATAATTGTGGTTCCAAAAATAAAATCAAATTGTTGTAATTGATAGTACGCAATAATGCCAATTAACCACCAAATAATATTTAACCAATAAGGCAACGTTTTTTTCATAATAAAGTAAGTGACAAAAACAATTGCATATAATGGTGTAAAAACTGACGCGATAAAATATAAGAAATTTTGATAATTATCAATAGGAACTACCCATGCAATGACTAAGCCAAGCGCAACTATAATGATACTAATCAATTTCATATGTTTAAAGGAATGTATATTCTGAACGTTAATTGTTGCTGACATAACATCTAAAAATGTGGTTGTAACAGTTGAAAATATAATAATGAATAATGCGATTATACCTAAACCTGATGTAGCCAAGAACGAGGTAAAATCAGTGAATCCGGTTCTAGTTGTTAAAAGTAAGCCAATGGTAAACATGATTAAACTACCTAAAAAATAGCTAAACGAACTAACTGTAGACATAGCAAGTGGATGTTTTGTTGATTTTGTGTAATCACCTATTAGTGGTAGCCAAGATAACGCCATGGTGATATTTAATTCAACAGCTGATCCAAATGTCATATTTAAGCCATTGGAAGTATGTGAAACGGGTACTTTGAAAATTAAAAAAATCATGATACCTGCACCAATAACTAATAAATTAACAACAATTAAATTAATTCGATACAAACTATTTTCGCTAACTAATAACCAAATGATAATCAAAATAGCTATGACAAGTCCCATAATAATTGAATTTTTAAAATTAAGTAAGGAACTTGAAATACCATTCATTGCTGAAATTGCGTTGACGATCATAACAGCGGTCCAACCAATTAGTTGAATCAAATTGATAAGTGAAAATAAGAGCACACCTGTTGAGCCAAAAGCAACTTTAGTTGACTGAATGGCTGTCTGATGCTTTTTGGCACCAATATAACCAGCAGGTAGTAAGAAGAGACCACAACCAATTAAATGACCAATTAGAATTGCAAGGAAACCTTTAGAAAAGCCAAGTGGAGCTAGTAACATGCCCGTCATAATTTCGGCAATTGAAATGGCCGCACCTAGCCAAAGTAAAAATTGTCCACGTAATTCTTTAGTTTCTGTCATCTTAATCGTCCTCCAATTTAAAATAATGATTTATGGATTGAACTGTTTGTTCAATGTTCGGACTTTTAGCAATCAAGGAAATAACAGCAACTCCCGAAACAGTTGTAGTAGCCAGTTTGGCTAAATTATTTTCTGAAATACCACCAATTGCAACAATCGGGAGTTTACTAATTGATAGTAATTGATTTAAGCCAGCTATTCCGAGAGGCGCAGTCGCATCTGACTTTGATTTTGTAGGAAAGACAGGGCCACTACCAATATAAGCGATACCTGATAATTGATTGGCTTGTTTAATTTGATCGAGTGTTTGACAAGAAAGGCCAATCGCTAATTGACCCGCCGATTGATCTATCACATTTTGAATCTTTTGGTCATTTTGGCCAACGTGAATACCATCTGCTTGAATTTCAAGTGCTAAAGGTAGATCATCATCAATGAAAAAAGGAACTTGGTATTTTGTGCATAACCTCTGACATTCAATTGCGAGTGTCTTTTTTTGTATCCGGGTTAAAGGGGTTAAGAGATTTTTTTCTCTAAATTGGAAACAAGAAATGCCTGATTTTAACGCTCGTTCTAAAGTAGGTAGTAATTGATTGTCGGCGACGTCTTGAGTTCCTGCAATGAAGTAACTTGCTAACCATGATTGATTAAATGTCTTCATTTTGCGTTACCTCACGATATGCCCAATGATTTAATGGCCCGTGACCATGTCCAACGATAATACCGTTGCTAATTGTTGCTTCAACATATTTTTTAGACACTAAGATGGCCGTTTTAATATCTTGTCCTTTGGCAATTTCTGCTGCAATGCAGGCTGAGAGGGTATCACCAGTGCCATGAGTTCGAATTGTATCAATACGTTTCGAGCTCATCCAGAATGAATCGTTATCTTCTAATAATACAAAGTCATTTACGATATTTTCAGAGTTATAATGTCCGCCTTTAATGATGACGTTTTTTGCACCTAATAATTTAATCTTTTTTCCAGCTGCACTCATGTCTTCTTTTGAATTAATGGTCAAGCCAGTTATGACTTCAGCTTCTGGAATATTCGGGGTTACTACCGTGGCTAAAGGAATTAATTCTTCTTTGATTGTAACAACAGCATCCTCAGAAAGAAGTGTGGCACCGCCTTTTGCAACCATGACAGGGTCAACAATTAGGGGACCAAATTGATATTTTTTCAGATTTTTAACGACTACTTTAACGTGTTCTGAATCTGCAAGCATCCCTGTTTTGCATGCTTTAATGGCTAAATCATTTGCAATTGAGGCAAATTGTTCATTAATAATTTTAGCAGGGAGGGGAAGACTGTCTTGCACACCAAGTGTGTTTTGTGCAGTGATTGCGACGAGAACTGTTGCAGCATAGACATGCCGTTCTTGCATCGTTTTTAAGTCAGCTTGCATACCAGCGCCACCACTACTATCGGATCCAGCAATTGAAAGTGCTTGTGGAAAATCAGGCATTATAGGTCTCCTTTCATCGTTATCTGATTAGAAAGTTCATTTATCGTTATTAAATGTAGTTTATCAAGTAGGTTAACAATAAAACTACCTGGTTTTTCGGTAATTAACTCATCAGCAACAAGTTCACCAGTTGTTGCAAAGATAAGGCAGGCGATTCTTGCTGCTTCAAACTCATTATCTTTAGAGACAGCTGCAAACGCAGCAATTAAACTTGAAAGCATATCGCCTGAACCAACATGTGTTTGGAAAAGAGACGTTCCCTGTGTCACAGTTGCAACACGCTTTCCATCAGAAATATAGTCTGTAGGACCACTTAGAACAACCGTACAATTGTACCGTTTGGCTACAATTTTTGCGATTTCTGCTAAATCTGCAGAACCATTTCCTGCATCAATACCTTTTGCTTGCCATTCAACACCAGCTAATGCAGCAATTTCACCAGCATTACCGCGAATAAAATTAAAATGAAAATGCTCAAGCAAGTTTGTAATTACTTTTTGTCGGTAAGGCATGGCAACAGCAACTGGGTCTAGCACAAGTGGGATAGCTAAATCGTTTGCGATTTGACTAACCCTCTCAATGTAAGGTAATTCTGAACTTTTAAATGATCCCATATTGATTGTGGCAGCAGCAGAAATTTGTAACATTTCGGCTGCTTCTTCAATCGCACTGGGCATGATAGGGGAAGCGCCAATTGCGTTGAGTCCATTGGCAACGTCTTGAACCGTGATGTAATTAGAAATGTTGAAAATTACTGGGTTCTCTTCACGAAGTTTATCGAGTAGTTCTAATGGCATAACTTTCTCCTCTTGAGTACACAAAAACCCCACTCTTTGACAAAAAAATTGTAGAGTGGGGTCCTTCTTCACACTTTCCTACGCAAGTTTTGGCTTACAGGTTCGAAGGGATTAGGTTGAAAAAACCTATCTCAGTTCTTCTAAAGAACACCCCTAGTGTACTTATATTTTATTTTTAGATTACAACAAAAGAATAGGCTTTCATTCTTTAAATGTCAATAAATAAAAAAAAAAAAGCTAGCTTATTCTAAAGCTAAGCTAGCTTCTTCCCAATTAGTTTCTGCAGTCTCTATTGCAGTTTGAATAGATTGTAGTTCAGTTTGTAGTTCCTGAAGTTTATCTGCATCACTAAAAATAGTAGGTTGAGACATTTTTTCTTCAAGTTCTGTTTGATGAATTTCTAATTCACTTAATTCAGATTCTAAACGATCAATTTCACGTGTTAATTTACGTTGTTCCTTTTGCGTTTCTTTATTTTGTTGATAATTAGTTGTTGGTTTAACTTCAGGGACTTCTGAAGATGAGGCAATTTCAAGTGCCATTTTTTCGGCTGCGATAGCTTCTAATTCTTCTTTTTTATCAACATAATAATCGTAATCACCCATGTAGTAAGTAGAGCCTTCTTTTGAAACTTCAATAATACTTTCTGCAACTTTATTAATGAAGTAGCGGTCATGAGAAACAAGTAAGACAGTACCATCAAAGTTAGCAATCGCCTTTTCAAGGACTTCCTTACTATCAATGTCTAAATGGTTAGTGGGTTCATCAAAGATTAGGAAGTTATCTTTGTCCATTGCAAGTTTGGTCAAAGCAAGACGCGCTTTTTCACCACCACTTAAATTTGAGACACGTTTCAAAACGTCATCCCCAGAAAATAGAAATCCACCTAATAATGATCGAATATCTGTTTCAGGAGTTGAAGGATGATCATTCCAGAGTTCATCTAAAACAGTATTTTTATCTGTTAATTGATTTTGCTCCTGATCGTAGTAGCCAACATGAACATTAGCGCCAAGGAATGCTTCACCACGAATAAATGGAATTTGGCCTAAGATACTTTTAAGTAAGGTTGATTTTCCCACACCATTCGGGCCAACAATAGCTTGAACTTGATGCTTATGTAAATCAATTGAAACGGGTTCAGATAACACTTTATTATCGTAACCAACAGCTGCCCCGGCAACAGTTAAAACGATATTACCACTCTCATCTGCAGATTTAAAACTAAAACGAGGGGCTTTTTCGTCACCTTCTGGTCGGTCAAGTTTATCTAATTTTTCGAGTTGTTTACGACGACTTTGCGCTCGTTTTGTTGTTGAGGCTCGAACAATGTTTTTATTAACAAAATCTTCGAGTTTTTCAATCTTATCTTGTTGTTTTTCGAAAACTTTCCATTCTTGTTTTAAATTAGCTTCTTTTTTTACAATAAATTGGGAGTAGTTGCCATTGTAGTGAGTCGTTTCATTATGGCTCATATCATAAACTTCTGTCACAATTTTATCTAAGAAGTAACGATCATGAGAGACAATTAAGAGTGCCCCTGTATAAGTCTTCAAATAGCCTTCTAACCAAGTTAGTGTCTCAATATCTAAGTGGTTAGTTGGTTCATCTAAAATTAATAAATCACGTTTTTCTAAAAGTAATTTTGCTAAGGCTAAACGTGTTTTTTGACCACCAGAGAGAGTCCTAATATCGCGATTGAAATCTTCTTCATAAAATCTAAAACCATGTAAAACAGAACGGATTTCTGATTCATAACCATAGCCATTTTTTTCACTGAAATCATGTGAAACTTGATCATAGGTTGATAATAGTTTTTCAAATTTTTCAGAATCTTCTGCATTTTTAGGATCAGCAATTTGGGCTTCTAATGTATGAATTTGGATTTCCATTTTTTTTAAATAATCAAAAACACGACTCATTTCGTCCCAAATCGAACGTTCTGAAGTAACAGTTGTTGTTTGTGCTAAGTAACCGATGGTCATGCCTTTATGTTTAATGATTTGACCAGCATCAGTAGCCTCTTGATCAATAATCATTTTAATTAATGTTGATTTTCCAGCACCATTTCGACCAACTAGGGCTATCCTAGCATCGTCTTTGATATCCATATTTGCATTTTCAAAAAGAACATCTGCGCCAAAATAGCGAGCTGCTTGTTGTACTTGTAACAGAATCAAAATAATTCCACCTTTCTTTTAAAGTGACGATTGAATAATTAATACTAGACTATTCATAAGAATATGAGCAATCATTGACGTTTTGATGTCACCTGTTCGTTTGTAGAGGTAACAGAAAAGTAATCCAATTAAAAAGTAGATAGCTAAATGGCCATCATTATGTGCCAAACTAAATAATAAACTAGAAAGAATTGCGGCAGAAATAGGTGATATGAAACTTGCTAAATTGCCAAAAAAGACTTTTCTAAAAACGAGTTCCTCCATAATGGGAGCACCAAGTGAGACTGCCAACATATAATAAGGATATTTTGTAAAAATAGTCATAATTTCATTTGTATTTTGTGAGGGTACGGTCGTTTTTAAAATGGTGAATGAAATTAATTGAATAACTGTTTGGATTACTAACGTTAGAACGAATCCAAGAATACCCCACGAAATAATTTGTGACCATTTAGAGGAACCATCTATTGTATTTCTAGCACTGAAGTAATGATTTAACCAAATTAACAATATTGCTCCTAAAACATAATCAGCCGTCATTACTGGATAGATAACTGATTTTAAAGAAAATAGTTGATTCAGAATTGTTGGTAAAATAAAGATAACGAGGTAGCCTAATAAAATAGCGATTGAATTTTTACTAGTTGATTTTGACATGAGAACTCCTTTAACTGTAATTAGATAGTCGTGCATTTTTCTAGTGAATAAATTTGTATGATAAGTATAGCATAATTGACTAGATAGCGAATTCAATTCATATTAAAAATTCTATTAAATAAGAGCTGAAATGCTTGCAATTGTTTGAAAAATTGATTATAGTTAATTTTGTGATTAGCACTTAGGAAGATAGAGTGCTAAATAAAAGTGTTGGAGGGATAGAACGTGTTAAAACCATTAGCAGATCGTGTTATTTTAGAAGTAACAAAAGAAGAAGAAACAACAGTAGGCGGGATCGTCTTAGCAAGTAACGTACAAGAAAAACCACAAACAGGAAAAATTGTTGCAGTTGGTGATGGCCGTACGATGGATAACGGTGAAAAAATTGCTGTTGCTGTTAACGTTGGAGAGACCGTTTTATTTGATAAGTATGCTGGCTCAGAAGTTTCATTCGAAGGTAAAGACTACTTAATTGTTCATGAAAAAGATATCGTTGCAACAGTAGACTAATATAAATTTAAATTAAAGATGAGGTGGATTAATTATGTCAAAGGAATTAAAATTTTCTGAAGATGCTCGTTCAGCAATGCTTAGAGGTGTTGACCAATTAGCCAATACCGTTAAATCAACTTTAGGACCAAAAGGCCGTAATGTTGTTTTAGAAGAATCATATGGCTCACCAATTATTACAAATGATGGTGTAACAATTGCTCGTGCGATTGAATTAGAAGACCATTTTGAAAATATGGGTGCTAAATTAGTATCAGAAGTTGCTTCAAAAACGAATGATATAGCTGGTGATGGAACGACAACTGCTACTGTTTTAACACAAGCTATCGTCACTGAAGGTATGAAGAATGTGACAGCAGGTGCTAACCCTGTTGGGATTCGTCGTGGTATCGAAACTGCTACAAAAGCAGCCGTTGCTGAATTACATGAATTATCACACAAAGTTGAAACAAAAGAAGATATTGCTCAAATTGCTTCTGTATCTTCAGCTAATGAAGAAATTGGTGCTTTAATTGCTGACGCTATGGAAAAAGTTGGTAATGATGGCGTTATTACAATTGAAGAATCAAAAAGCATCGATACATCATTAGATGTCGTTGAAGGGATGCAATTTGATCGAGGTTACTTGTCACAATATATGGTAACTGATAACGATAAAATGGAAGCTAACTTAGAGACACCATATATTTTAGTAACGGATAAGAAAATTTCTAATATTCAAGAAGTCTTACCATTATTACAATCTATTGTGGAACAAGGTCGCCCATTGTTAATCATCGCCGATGATGTTGATGGGGAAGCTTTACCAACATTAGTATTGAATAAAATTCGTGGTACATTTAACGTTGTTGCAGTCAAAGCACCTGGATTTGGTGATCGTCGTAAAGCGATGCTTGAAGATATTGCCATCGTTACTGGTGCAACAGTGATTACTGATGAACTTGGTTTACAATTGAAGGATACAACAATTGAACAATTAGGTTCAGCTGGTAAAGTTAATATTACAAAAGAAAACACAGTTATTGTTGAAGGTTCTGGTGATAAAGCTAAAATTACAGAACGTGTTGGTTTGATTAAAAAACAAATCGATGAAACGACGTCTGAATTTGATCGTGAAAAATTACAAGAACGTTTGGCAAAATTATCTGGTGGGGTTGCTGTCATCAAAGTTGGTGCTGCAACTGAAACAGAATTAAAAGAACGCAAATACCGTATTGAAGATGCTTTGAATGCGACACGCGCTGCTGTCGAAGAAGGATTCGTTGCCGGTGGTGGTACTGCATTTGTTAACGTTATTAGTAAAGTTGCTGCACTTGAAGCAGTTGGCGATGAATTAACGGGTATCAAGATTGTTCAACGTGCTTTGGAAGAACCAGTACGCCAAATTGCAAAGAATGCTGGACTTGAGGGTTCAGTTATTGTTGAAAAACTAAAATCAGAAAAACCTGGTATTGGTTTTAACGCAGCAACAAATGAATGGCAAGATATGATTGAAGTTGGGATTGTTGATCCAACTAAAGTGACACGCTCAGCATTGCAAAATGCAGCTAGTGTCTCAGCCTTATTATTAACAACTGAAGCAGTTGTTGCAGATAAACCAGAACCAGTATCTGCAGCTGATCCACAACAAATGCCTGGTGGTATGGGCGGTATGATGTAACCCATTTGTCATAAAAAATGATGAAAATTTAAGAGCTATTAATCCGTGTTATTCTGGGATTAGTAGCTCTTTTTTTATGCTGAAAATAAAGTTTGTTTGCAGTATTGTATATTTAAAAATAAACGAGTAAAATAGAGTGAATTCGGTGAATAGAAATTAGTAATTAAAATAACTATTCAGTAAAATAAATGCGCTGTTTTGGCATCATTTATGAATGGATTTTTAAATATAGAACATAAGGGGTAAAGAGAAATGCGTCGTTATTTAAAGAGACTTTTAATTGGGAAGCCATTAAAATCTTCTGAAGAAGGAGATCAACAATTATCAAAATTTAAGGCATTAGCGCTCTTATCGTCAGATGCACTCTCATCTGTGGCGTATGGTACGGAACAAATTGTTACCGTTTTAGTGGGCTTTTCAGCAATGGCAATCTGGTATTCATTACCAATTGCATTGTTAGTCTTAGTTTTATTGGCTTCAATTACAATTTCGTATCGCCAAATTATCCATGCTTATCCTAAGGGTGGAGGCGCGTATGTTGTCTCAAGTAAAAACTTAGGTAAAAATGCTGGATTAATTTCTGGTGGATCGCTTTTAATTGATTATATGTTGACAGTAGCGGTTAGTGTTTCCGCAGGGACTGAGGCATTGATTTCTGCGGTACCTTCGTTATATGGACATCAAGTAGCAATCTCAGTGGTTATTATTATTTTGGTAATGGCAATGAACTTACGAGGCTTGCGGGAATCAGCTTCATTCTTAACTATTCCTGTTTATCTTTTCGTGGTTATGATTATATTGATGTTACTAGTTGGTGGTTATAATATTATGACAGGTCAAGTACCTTACCACGCAACAGCTGCTGTGGGTACGGCCGTTCCTGGAATTACACTAGCCTTACTTTTGAAAGCATTCTCATCGGGATCATCTTCATTAACTGGTGTTGAAGCAATTAGTAATGCAGTGCCTTTCTTCAAAAAACCACATGCTAAAAATGCTGCTGCTACTTTAACAATTATGGCGACGCTTTTGGCAGTCTTCTTTGGTGGAATAACATTCTTAAACTATTGGTATGGCATTATTCCTACTGAAAAAGTAACTGTTCTTTCACAAATTGCACAAACAACATTTGGACAAGGTATTTTGTATTACGTTTTCCAATTTTCAACAGTATTGATTTTAGTATTAGCTGCAAATACAGGTTTCTCGGCATTTCCAATTTTAGCGTTTAATTTAGCTAAAGATAAATTTATGCCTCATTTGTATATGGATAAAGGTGATCGATTAGGCTACTCTAACGGAATTATCACGTTAGCGGCCGGATCAATTATTTTAACATTTATATTTAATGGATCAACGTCATTATTAATTCCATTATATGCGGTAGGTGTGTTTATTCCGTTTACGTTGTCTCAGACAGGGATGATTGTAAAATGGTATCATGATCGCCCAAAAGGTTGGATTATGAAAGCCTTTTACAATTTCTTAGGGGCCTTTATCTCATTTAGTATTTTGTTGATTCTCTTTAGATATCGCTTATCAACAGTATGGCCATTCTTTATTATCATGCCAGTTATGTATATTATATTCTATAAAATAAATGATCATTACAATAAAGTTGCCGAACAATTACGTTTAACAGAAGAAGCAGAAATTCATGATTACGATGGCTCCACAGTTATCGTGTTAGTTAGTTCTGTAACGCATGTTACAACGGGTGCAATTAATTATGCACGTTCAATTGGTGACTACGTAATTGCAATGCACGTTTCTTTCGATACAAATCCGGAAAAAGAACATGAAACGGAACGTGAATTTAAAGAACGTTTCCCTGGTGTTCGTTTTGTTGATTTACATTCGTCATATCGTTCAATTGCTTCACCTGTTGTGAAATTTACAGATGTTATTGCTAAGAATGCCGCTGCTCGTAACTTCACAACGACAGTCTTAGTACCACAGTTTGTTCCAAGAAAACCATGGCAAAATATTCTTCATAATCAAACGAGTTTAAGATTGAGAACGGTCTTAAATTCTCGCGAGAATATTATTGTTGCAACATATAATTATCATTTGAAAAAATAAACATTGAAAAGTATCAATTAAATTTAATTGATACTTTTTTTGTATTTATTTAACAACGTGGTATAGTTAAGACTACTATGACAGAATATTTTTAAGGAGAGATATCAAAATGTTTCCAATTATCGTAGCATTTTTCGCAACAGCGCTTATCTCCGCGTTGCTAACTCCCGTTATTAGACTATTTTCAATTAAAATTGGAGCAGTCGATGTTCCAAATAATAGACGAGTAAATAAGGTTTCAATGCCTACAATGGGTGGATTAGCCATTTTTATAGCTTTTAACTTTACGAATTTTTTTATTTTAAAAAATCAATATCCAATAAAAATGTTAGTGACACTGTTTGTTGCTGAATTGGTAATTATTATCACCGGTGTTTTAGATGATAAGTTTGAATTAAAACCACGCCAAAAGATGTTTGGCATCACAGTTGCCGCCTTGATCGTCTACTTTTTTTCAAATATGCGAATGACGACATTCACTTTACCTTATTTTGGTATTATTAATTTAGGATGGATGAGTTTCCCTATTACAATTATTTGGATTTTAGCTATTACAAATGCTATTAATTTAATAGACGGATTAGATGGCTTAGCAACTGGGGTTTCCATTATTGATTTATTTACAAGTGGTTTGGTAGGCTATTTCTTTTTAGTTAATACAAATAGTTATATTGCAATTATGATGTTTACGCTGGTTGCTGCTCTGATTGGATTTTTGCCATATAATTTCTTTCCAGCTAGAATCTACTTAGGGGATACAGGCGCGTTATTTATTGGATTTATGATTTCAGTATTCTCTTTATCTGGACTTAAAAATGCAACTTTTATTTCTATTATTGTGCCTGTTTTAATATTGGGTGTACCAATTACGGATACTGTTTATGCAATGTTACGCCGGATTTTAAATAAAAAGCCTATCTCTCAAGCAGACAAACATCATTTACATCATCGTTTGATGCAAATGGGGTTAACGCATCGACAGACAGTATTAGTTATATATGGCATTGCGTTAATTTTTTCATTTATTTCATTACTTTATCCAATATCATCAATTTGGGGTTCAATACTAATGTCAGTTGCGACATTAGTGGGACTAGAACTATTCGTAGAGTCCATCGGATTAGTTGGATCTAAACGAAAGCCACTGCTAAATTGGATTAAAAGAATTGTTAAAACGATGACTTCAAAAAAATAGATAGTAAAAAGGATGTCCAGTAATTGGGCATCCTTTTTACTTAACTTGAATTTCATTATATAAATCTTGGCCTAATTTAAAAGTTATTTGGTTATTGAGTAGGTTGATTAGTTGATCTTGTAAGGTTAATATCAAATTTTTATCAACTGCTAAAGTTATTTCTACTGTTTCAAGATAGGTTGTGTGTTGGATTATAATTGAATTTTTTTCAAGATAATTTTCAAGTTTTCCAACATTTTGGTAAGCAATTTGGCAAATAAGTTCGGTTTGTAAAATACGTTCAACGATACCAATTTGTTCAATCGTCTGCGAAGCAGCATTACTATAAGCACGGATTAAACCACCAGCACCTAGCTTAATACCACCAAACTTTCGACTAACAACGATACAAATATTTTTAAGCTGATTTTTTTTAATAACTTCTAGAATGGGAACACCAGCCGTTCCAGAGGGTTCACCATCATCGCTTTGACGTTGGATTTCAGACTCAGTACCAAATGTGTATGCAAAACAGTGATGTCTTGCTTTAGGTTCTAATTTCTTGACTGATTCAATAAAAGCAACTGCATCAGATTCTGTCGCGATTCGAGTGA
Organism: Dellaglioa sp. CoH-55-MRSF-6; assembly: GCF_056782215.1. The sequence goes on along the minus strand of NZ_JBXAYJ010000009.1, from coordinate 11,710 downwards.
CACGACAAATGAAGGAAGACTTCTTTTCAATTAATGTGGCTAAACCAGATTCTTTAATTGTTAAATAATTTTTTGACATAATTAAGGTTCCTTTGCGTATTTAAACTTATTGAAGGGATTGAGGAGAATGACACTTTCAAGTTTGTATGGTCGTTTAATAACTGATTCAGAAATTGACGAAACTATTAATTTAGATGAACTTACGTCGTACCCAGGAATTAGTATTGAAGATAAACAATTAATCTGTCGCAGATGCCTTTCACAACTTAATTTAAAGGAAAATAAATTACAAGGTGACCGGTACTATTGTTCATACTGTATGATATTAGGACGTATTTCAACTACGACTACACTTTATACTATACCTGAACCCAACTTGTTTTCAACTCAAAAAGGGAGTCCATTGACGTGGAATGGAGAATTAACGACTAGCCAAGAAATATGTGCTAATGAAGTGAAACAAATTTTTAAAAATTCGGGTGCCCGGCATTTACTGTGGGCGGTAACCGGCGCTGGTAAAACAGAAATGCTATTCAAAGGTATTGAAGCTGCTATTATGGATGGTAAGCGCATCTGTTTAGCATCACCACGGGTCGATGTTTGTATTGAATTATTTCCGAGATTGCAGGCAGCATTTCAAAATATTGATATTTGTTTGCTGCACGGAAAGACAACGGAACCATACCGTTATACCCAACTAGTCATCTGTACAACACATCAATTGTTAAGATTTCATAAAGCGTTTGACGTTATGATAGTTGATGAGGTAGATGCCTTTCCATATGCACAGAATCAATTACTGCTTCAAGCAACAACACAAGCAACTAAACAAAAAGGGGCAAGTTTATTTTTAACGGCAACCCCAAGTGAGGATCTGTTAAAGGAGGTTCGCTTAAAACAATTAACGGTTAGTTATTTACCAATACGCTTTCATGGTCAATTATTGCCTGAAATTAAAATTAAATTTGAAAAAGCGTGGGAAAAGAATTTAAAAAAAGGACGTTTACCCAAAAAATTAACACTGAAAATGACAGAGTGGCTAAAACGTAAGGATCCATTTTTAATTTTTGTGCCGAAAATTTGGTTATTGGAACCAGTAATGGAAGCATTTAAAAAGAAGTTTCCTAATTTAAAGGGGGACACTGTTTATTCTGAAGATCCAGATAGACTAGATAAAGTTAAGGCAATTAGAACAGGCGAACTACGGTATCTAATCACAACAACAATTTTAGAACGTGGTGTGACATTTGCTAATCTGGATGTTTTTGTTCTGGGTGCAGATGATAAAACTTTTTCAACGGCAGCGTTAGTTCAGATTGCTGGCAGAGTGGGACGTAATGTCAATCGTCCGTTTGGTGACGTTATCTTTTTATGTTGTGACTACACGATTTCAATAAAAAAGGCAGTTGGACAAATAAAAACGATGAATCGTAAAGCAAGGAAATTAAAGATATGAGAAACTGTCAGATTTGTCATAATACATTTAGTCAAAAATTAACGCTAGCATTTATATTATCGACTAAACCTTATGAAAAAAAGATAGTTTGTAAGAGATGCCAGGAGCAGTTACGATTGATTAATACTCAGTTAGCCTGTAGAGGATGCGGTCGAGAACAAAATAGGCCACAATTATGTGCGGATTGTAAGAAATGGCAACTTATTTATCCTAATTTAAATTTTCAGAATCAAGCGTTGTACATTTATAATGATTTTATGAAAGATATCATTAAAAATTATAAGTTTAATGGTGATTATCAGCTGAGAACTATTTTTCAAGTACAATTAAAGCACAAAATAGAAACAATTGATTTTGATTACCTCGTGGTGATACCTGTTGATTCTGAAACGTTAAATAATCGAGGATTTAATCAAGTCTGTGGTCTTTTAGATATTAAGCATGATCATTTTTTAGTGCGAAATAATACGGTTAAAGAAAAACAATCGCATAAAAATAGGCAACAAAGGCTTGAATTAATTCAACCGTTTGAACTTAGTCCAGATTGCCCAGATTTATCGGATAAAGTTGTTTTGATTGTGGATGATATTTATACTACCGGCCGAACACTATTTTATGCCCATATTTTGTTAGCACAAAATGCTAAAAGCATTAAGAGTATTACCCTTGCAAGATAATGAACAATAGGTACAATTTTTAAATAAATTAGTATGATATATTTAAGCAAAAGTTAAAATGACTGTTAACGATTACAATGGCGTTTTAAATAGATTTGTTAAGGGATATCATTTGTAAATTTAAGTCTATTCGCTTATAATTAAATCAAGCGGTAAGGTAATTAATAGTTTCGTTACCTGCTGTAGATTGAAGGGAGAGTTTATTATGTTAAAATACAATATTCGCGGTGAAAATGTTGAAGTTACAGATGTTACTAGAGATTATGTTGAAAAGAAATTATTTAAATTAGAAAAATACTTTACTGATACATCTAATTCAACGGCCCATGTTAATTTAAAAGTTTATTCAGATAAAACGGCCAAAGTTGAAGTGACAGTTCCGATGCCTTCTCTCGTCCTTCGAGCTGAAGAAACATCACAAGATTTACTTTCAAGTGTTGATCTTGTGACTGATAAATTAGAACGTCAAATTCGCAAATATAAAACTAAAATTAATCGCCAATCAAGAGGCAAGGGAATTAAAGATATTGAAATTCGTAATGAAATTGCTGATGAAGAATCAGATTCTATTGATGAAGTAAGCAAATTTGATGTTGTTCGGACAAAGCATGTTTCTTTAAAACCAATGAATAGTGAAGAAGCTATTTTACAAATGGATATGTTGAGCCATAACTTCTTTATTTACGAAGATGCTGATACAGAGGGTATTAACATTGTTTACAAACGTAAAGATGGTCGCTATGGTTTAATTGAAGCTGAAGATTAAACTAACCTTGAAAAGCCTGTTGAGTAAGTTAACTACTCAGGGCTTTTTTGTTATTTTAGTTTAAAATTTATTGATTTAGTGATACTATAAAAAATGATATTATAATTAAAAATAATTCAATAAATGTGTTTGATATATAAGGGGAAAAGCTAAATGGCAAATGTATTAAGACAATGGGTTGAAAGTGATAATCGTGAATTAAGAAAACTAGGCAAAATAGCCGATAATATTGAAAATATGGCCGACGAGATGGCTTTATTATCTGATGATGAACTAAAAGCTAAAACACCTGCTTTTAAAGCAAGATATCAAGAAGGTGAAACGCTTGATGATCTTTTACCAGAAGCATTTGCAGTGGTACGAGAAGCCGCAAAACGTGTGTTAGGACTATACCCATTCCGTGTGCAAATGATTGGTGGAATGGTTTTAAATAATGGTGATATTGCGGAGATGAAAACTGGTGAAGGTAAAACTTTAACAGCTACTATGCCCGTTTATTTAAATGCAATTTCAGGTCTAGGTGTTCATGTTGTTACTGTTAATGAATATTTATCAAGCCGTGATGCAACAGAAATGGGCGAATTATATTCATGGTTAGGTTTAACTGTCGGATTGAATATTAACGAAAAAACAGCTGAAGAAAAGCGCGAAGCCTACGCAGCTGATATTACCTATTCAACAAATAGTGAATTAGGCTTTGATTACTTACGTGATAACATGGTTGTTTATCGTGAAGATATGGTTCAAAGACCTTTAAACTATGTTATCGTCGATGAAGTTGATTCAATTTTGATTGATGAAGCTAGAACACCGTTGATTATTTCTGGTCAAGCTGAAAAGACGACTGCCATGTATGTTCGTGCAGATCGTTTTGTTAAAACGTTAACTGAAGAAGAAGACTATAAAATTGATCTTGAATCAAAATCAATTTCATTAACCGAAGAAGGAATTCGTAAAGGTGAAAAATATTTTGGACTAGATAATTTATATGATACAGATAATACAATTTTGACTCATCATTTGGATAATGCATTACGGGCTAATTTTGTTATGCTACGTGATAAAGATTATGTTGTACAAGATGGTGAAGTTATGATTGTTGATCAATTTACTGGTCGTATTATGGAAGGTCGTCGTTATTCTGATGGTGTTCATCAAGCTATCGAGGCTAAAGAACATGTTGAAATTGAAGACGAAACTAAAACAATGGCTAACATCACTTACCAAAATTTCTTTAGAATGTACAAGAAATTATCTGGTATGACGGGTACTGCTAAAACTGAAGAAGAAGAATTCCGTGAAATTTATAATATGGAAGTTGTTCAAATTCCAACGAATAAACCTATTATTCGTGATGATAAAGCAGATTTATTGTATCCATCTTTAAATAGCAAATTTAAAGCTGTCATTGCTGATATCAAAGAACGCCATGAAGCTGGTCAACCTATGTTGATTGGTACTGTAGCAGTTGAAACGTCAGAATTATTGGCACAAATGTTAGATGATGCTGAAATTCCACATGCTGTCTTAAATGCTAAAAATCATGAACGTGAAGCTGAAATCATTTTAAATGCTGGACAACGTGGTGCTGTTACCATAGCTACGAATATGGCCGGACGTGGAACTGATATTAAATTAGGCCCTGGCGTTAAAGAAATTGGTGGATTAGCTGTTATTGGTACAGAACGCCATGAATCTCGTCGTATTGATAATCAACTTCGTGGCCGTGCTGGCCGTCAAGGGGATGATGGGATGACACAATTCTATCTTTCTTTGGAAGATGATTTGATGTTACGATTCGGTTCAGAACGTATTAAGAGCTTCTTAGAACGTATGAACATTACTGAAGATGACGCTGTTATCCAAAGTCGTATGATTACAAAACAAGTTGAATCAGCACAAAAACGTGTCGAAGGTAATAACTATGATACACGTAAAAATGTTTTACAATATGATGATGTTATGCGTGAACAACGTGAGGTTATTTATAACCAGAGACAACAAATTATTATGGAAGAAAAAACATTAAAACCTGTTATTATGCCTATGATACAACGTACTGTTAATCATATTGTTCAGATGCACACGCAAGGTGACCAAAATGAATGGAATTTACAAGCTATTGTAGATTTTGCTGTCTCTTCAATGGTTAATGAAGACAGTATCTCATTGGCAGATTTAGAAGGTAAAGATGCTAACCAAATCGAAGCCTACTTGGTCGACCGCGCTGAAAAGAACTATGAAATTAAAGAAGATCAATTAGTTGATGCAGCACAAATGCTTGAATTTGAAAAAGTGGTTGTGTTACGTGTTGTTGATGATAAATGGACAGCGCATATTGATGCAATGGATCAACTTCGTCAGTCTATTGGACTACGTGGCTACGGACAATTAAACCCTCTAGTTGAATACCAATCAGATGGATTTAGAATGTTCGAAGAAGTCGTTGGAGCAATAGAATTTGAAGTGACACGTTTATTTATGAAAGCTGAAATCAGACAAAATATTAAACGTTAATCAAAAAGTTAATCAGAGAACATTATTAAAGAGTCACTTCCGAATTCGATAGAGTTTGAAGGTGACTCTTTTTAGTAAATTAAGGAGAAAATTGATGGAATTAAGCGATTATAGGAAACAAATTAATGAAATGGAACAAAAAATAACTAACTTCAGGGGGTCTCTTTGACTTAGAGACGCTGAATGAACGTATTTCTGAAAATGAAGAACGAATGGCTAACCCAGATTTTTGGAATCACCAAGAAGAAGCACAAAAAGTTATTGACGAAAACAATCAATTAAAAGGTAAATATGATGCGTTTCATGATTTAGAGAGTAAGGTATCAGAATTACAAGTCATGCTTGAATTATTACAAGAAGAAAATGATAATGATATGCTAATAGAATTTGATGACTTGTTTAACGAGACAAAAAAAGCACTCGACAAGTATCAATTACGATTATTATTGAATGAACCTTATGATAGCAGAAATGCTATTTTAGAAATCCATCCAGGTGCAGGAGGTACCGAATCTCAGGATTGGGGATTAATGTTACTTAGAATGTATACGAGATGGGCTGAAAAAAGTGGGCTAATCGTCGAAACAGTAGATTATCAATCTGGCGATGAAGCGGGATTGAAAAGTGTGACGCTTCTTATTAAGGGAGTAAACGCGTATGGTTATCTTAAGAGTGAAAAAGGGGTGCATCGATTAGTTCGTATTTCACCTTTTGATGCTGCTGGTCGACGCCACACGTCTTTTGCATCTGTTGATGTGATGCCAGAGTTGGATGATTCAGTCGAAATAGAATTAAATCAAGATGATATCAGAATGGAAGTATTTAGATCATCCGGAGCTGGTGGACAACATATTAATAAAACATCTTCAGCAGTTAGATTAATTCATATTCCAACAGGGATAGTAACTTCGAGCCAAGCGCAGCGGTCACAATTTCAAAATAGGGCAACGGCTGAAAGTATGATGAAATCTAAGTTATATCAACTTGAAATGGAAGCAAAAGAAAAAGAACGTGCTGCCATTCAAGGTGAACAAATGGATATTGGATGGGGGTCGCAGATTCGATCATATGTGTTCCACCCATACTCAATGGTTAAGGATCATCGTTCCGATTTTGAGACTGGTAATGTTCAAGCGGTAATGGACGGTGATATAGATGGATTTATTAATGCTTATTTACAGTGGAAATTAAAAAATGAAAATCCAAGTTAAAAAATGAAACTTAATTGTAAGACTACTGCAATATAAAGGTAAATAATCATGCTATAATGAAAATGTTATGAAAATAGACACAGGAGGATTCACTGTTTGATAGAATTTAAAAATGTATTTAAACAATATTCTGATGATATTATTGCAAGCAATGATATTAATCTTCGAATTGACCAAGGTGAATTCGTATATGTGGTTGGACCTAGTGGTGCCGGAAAGTCGACATTTATAAAAATGATGTACCATGAAGAACAAGCAACATCTGGTGAAATCACAGTAAATGATTTTCATTTAGAAACGATGAAACCAAAAGAAGTACCATTTTTACGAAGAGATTTAGGAATTGTATTCCAAGATTTCAAATTATTACCTCGTTTAACAATTTTTGAAAATATTGCATACGCGTTAGAAGTTATTGAAAAAGAACCTGCAGAAATTAAAGAACGTGTTGATTACGTGCTAGATCTTGTTGATTTGTCTGACAAGGCGGATAAATTTCCGGAAGAATTATCTGGTGGTGAACAACAAAGAATTGCGATTGCACGTGCAGTTGCAAATAAACCAGAAGTCTTAATTGCTGATGAACCAACGGGGAATTTAGACCCTGAAACGTCAGATGATATTATGTCAATTTTAGAAAAAGTTAATGAACAAGGGACAACAGTTATCATGGCAACTCATAATAGTATTATTGTGAACAAATATCCACATCGTTTGTTGGCTATTGAAGATGGCCGTATTGCCCGAGATGAAGAAGGAGGAAAATACGGTTATGAAAATGAGAACGTTTAGGCGTCATTTTGGTGAAAGTATTAAGAGTTTACGTCGTAATGGATGGATGTCTGTTGCTGCTATTAGTGCTGTTACTGTAACGTTAATTTTGGTTGGGGTGTTACTTTCAATCTTAATGAACGTAAATAAATTAGCATCTGATGTTGAGAACGATGTTCAAGTCAGAGTGTTTGTTGAACGAAAGACAACAAAGAATCAACAGGCTGATTTGAAAAAGAAACTTGAAAGTTATTCAGAAGTTAAAAAAGTTACTTTTTCAAGTAAAAAGGAGCAATTACAACAAGTTGTTGGTAGTTATGGTAATGAATTTAAGTTATTTGGTGGGGATGATAATCCACTATATGATACATTTGATGTTCAAACTAAAAAACCAAAACAAACTGAGCAAATTGCAAAACGTGCTAAAAGTTTAGATTATGTAAATGATGCTAGTTTTGGGGGCACATCTGCTAAAAAACTATTTAAAGTAGTTGGTAATATCCAAAAATGGGGTATGATTATTAGTGCTTTACTCCTCTTTGTTGCAGTATTCTTAATTTCTAACACGATTAGAATCACAATTTTATCTCGAAGAAATGAGATTGGAATTATGCGTCTAGTAGGTGCGACGAATGGATTTATCAGATGGCCGTTTTTACTTGAAGGTGCATGGACTGGGCTTTTAGGTGCTATCATTCCAATTATTTTAGTTGATTTTGGCTATATTTGGATTTATAACGGTTTACAAGTTTCGTTGGCATCAACTAGTTATCAATTATTAACACCAGGAACTTTCTTGGCAGAAATTGATTTATTATTAGTGTCAATCGGGATAATTATTGGTGCTTTAGGATCGTTCGTTTCAATGCGTCGTTTCCTTAAAATTTAATTAAATTTTAAAAGACTGATTTTGCTAAATGCAAAATTCAGTCTTTTTTGTTATTATGATTATCTTTTTTGAATCATGACAAAGCATGATATAATTTGAGTACTATATATTAAAGAAAATAGGTGCATTTATGGTAACGCTTAAAATTATTGGAAACTTTTTCATGCAACCAACGCTTTGGTTAGCAATTATACTGATTTATGGTATGTATACACGAAGAATTAAAAAAGAGAGACAAGCATTTAGAACAGCTGTCGATAGTGATTTTTATGAGGGACGTCATGCAATAAAAGTAGGCTTTATTTTTAGTATTATTGGATCAATGTTACTATTTGGACTAGGTGTTATGTTGCCTATTAACTGGGTAGTTATTTATGCTATTTTTATGATTTTAGGACTACTACTATACCCAGTATTTGATGCTATCTTTCCGCTATTTATTATATCGGGACTAGTATATGGGATGACTAAATCTCAATTAAGTAATTTTGAAATATTTAAATATGAAGAATTTCACGTTGAATTTACGACAGGGATTCTACTGATAGGGACAGTCATTTTATTTATAACTGCTTGTGCGCTGTATTTATTCAGAAATAGTCCCTTATCGCCGAACACACAGTCAGGTAAACGAGGGCGAAATATATCGTCGTTTAGTATGAAGGATCTGTATCTGGTGCCACTTGTAATTCTAACACCGGGTGATCAATTCCATAGTGTACTCTCTTGGTGGCCAATTATTCATATAGCAGGTACAGAATTTAACATCATTATTTTACCATTAATTGTTGGGCTATCATTACGTATCTATAAAGAAATACCAAGAGTAGCTATCAAATTTATAAAAAAACAATACTTATATTTAGCTTTTATAGGGACAGGTTTAGCGATAATGGCTATATTTATACCAATAATGGGGATATATGGATTAATTGTTCTATTAGTTGCGTATTGTATCAGCCAATATATGATCAAACGCCATGATAATAAACAAGAAAAATGGTTTGCAGAATCCAATGAAGGAATATTAATTGTAGGGGTACGCCCAGGTACGCCAGCTTCAAAGATGGACGTAGAGGTTGGTGATGTGGTCGTTCAATGTAATGGCATTGAAGTTAGAAACGAAACCGAATTGTATGAAGCATTACAGAGTAGCTCAACGTATTGTCGATTAAAAATTAGGACATTTAGTGGAGATACAAAAATAACAGAAAGTGCGATATTTTCAGACTCACCATATGAAATAGGGTTAGTCATAATTAAATAAATTTAGTTATCAGGGGGATAAATAATGAAAAAAATTTTAGTTGTAGATGATGAACCAGCAATTGTTACGCTGTTAACGTATAATCTAGAAAATGCGAACTATGAAGTGCATGTAGCAATAGATGGGCCTAGTGCATTTAAAAAAGCAACAGAACAAAATTTTGATTTCATTATTCTCGATTTGATGCTGCCTGGTTACGATGGTATCGAAGTTACAAAAAAATTAAGACAAGAAAAAGTAAAAACGCCAATAATCATTTTAACGGCTAAAGATGATGAATTGAATAAAATAATTGGTTTAGAAATTGGTGCAGACGATTATATGACTAAACCGTTTAGTCCAAGAGAAGTAATAGCAAGAATTAAGGCTATTTTGAGACGTACTGAACATGACTCATCTAAGGATGAACAAATTGATAATGAAGTGAGAGAATTTAAAGATTTTAAAATTGATTTTTCTAACTATTCAGTTTATAAAAATGATGAAAAAGTTGCATTAACACCAAAAGAGTTCGAACTTTTAGTATATTTTATTAAACGAACAGGACGTGTGCTAAGTAGAGAAAAGTTATTGAGCGGTGTTTGGGGATACGATTATGAAGGGCAAACAAGGATGATAGATATGCATGTGAGCCATTTACGCGAAAAATTAGAAGTAGATGCTAAAAACCCCCTATATTTAAAGACAGTTCGAGGATTTGGCTATAAGTTTGAGGAGAATAAATGAAACAAAAACTAAAATGGATAATTACGACGTTAATCTTGTTGCTAAATTTAACATTTAGTATGACACTTCTATGGGATGTATCCGGGAAACTTTTTAGTAAGAATAGTATTATTGGAGTAAGTGTGTTGAGTTTGATTGAAATAGCTATACTTTATAAAATAGCATCTAAAGCAGGTGCTGAGTCCGAATTAATGGCTAATATATTGAATAGTTTAGTCAATAAAGGAGATTCTTATCATGTATTACTAGATACAGATAGTCCCAATTTTGAATTATCGAAAGCCATTAATCGTGTTGAAAGTTATCAAAAGAAAAGAAATATTCACTATCAGGTACAAAATAATAACTATCTAAAATTAATTGAACATTTGACAGTTGGGGTTATGCAAATTGATCATAAAAGACAAGTACTAGTCGTAAATGATATGATTTCTAAATTATTAGGCCAACAGATAGAAAGTAAGCAACATTCATATATTGATGATATTAAAACATACAAATTGAGTGGACTAATTGAAAAAGCCATTAAAACACAAGATAAGCAAAGAGATGAAGTTGAAATTGCCAATACAAACAGAGTGGTTGATGCAACGGTCGTCTATATAGCAAATAACAATGTAGAATTTCAAGTAATCGTAATTTTATATGATATAACTGAGCTGAAATTATTAGAGAAAATGCAAAATGAATTTGTCGGAAATGTGAGTCATGAATTGAAAACACCAGTAACAGCAATTAAAGGATTTGCTGAAACTCTTTTAGAAGAATCTGTTGATTCAAGTACAACTAACAAATTTTTAAATATTATTTATGACGAAAGTGAAAAATTAGAAGTATTAATTCAAGAGATATTAAAATTAGCAAAAGGGCAAAAACCCAAAGAAAATATTTCGAGTTTCAATTTAGATGCTATGATAAATTATGAGTTAGATTTATTAAGTAGTACTATTAAAAGTAAAAATTTAATAGTAGACAAGAGAATAACAAAAGATCTTTATGTAAAGTTTGATAAAAATAAGATAGCCACTATCTTAGGTAATTTATTGCAAAACGCTGTTAAATATAATGTTGATAATGGGCGTATGGTAGTTGAAGTAGGCAAAATAAAGACAAGATTTTTTATAGCAGTATCAGATACTGGTATTGGTATTTCAAATCAAGACAAAAAAAGAATATTTGAACGTTTCTATAGAGTAGATCCGTCTAGAAATAAACAAATAGAAGGTAATGGGCTTGGCCTCGCTATTGTGCAGGAACTAGTGACATCAATGGGTGGAGAGATTAGTGTGAAAGATTCGAATGATAAGGGGACTGAAATTACGATTTATTTGTAATATTAAGAGATATTCACATAAATAGACTTGACCAAGAAAAAGAAAGCTGATATATTTAATAAGTGCTATTGAGGCGATAATGAATATCGCAAATAA
>NZ_JBXAYJ010000008.1:0-31103 GCF_056782215.1 Dellaglioa sp. CoH-55-MRSF-6 | reverse complement strand
ATACTGGGATAAAGCCATTTAGAAACATATTAAATTTTATATTATTTCATCCGTCAACTTGACAGGGCCTAGTACATTGTTGAAACTTTTTTTCATTATTTAATGTATCGAACTGCGGTACCATATGCGGCAACTGATTGCATATCTTGACCAATTGAACCGGAATCAAAACGCATCATAACAACTGCATCAGCACCCATGCTTACTGCATTGTCGCGTAAACGATCAATAGCAGTATCTCTTGATTCAGCCATCATTTCTGTGTAGGCCTTAATTTCGCCACCGACAATATTTTTAAGACTGGCACCAATGTTTTTGATAACATTTTTAGATTGTGTTGTAAGGCCAAAAACTTCCCCAATTACTTCATATTCTCTACCCGGAATACTTTCCGTTGTAACGACTAGAATTTTATCTGACATCTATAAAACCTCCCTTTATTAGTATCTTCATAGTAACATAGTTACTTTATAAGAGACTGCAGATTTGAACTGATTATTTTGTCTCTTGGAGGACTTTAATTGTTTTAACTTTAACATTAGTTGTAGGTTTATCACTTGAATTAACTGCAACTGCGGCAATTTTATCAACAACATCCATCCCTTTGATAACTTGACCAAAGACAGTATAAGTACCATCAAGTGAAGGTGTGCCACCATTTTTGTATGCATCAATAATTTTTGACGGTGTGCCATCTTTAATATCAGCACTGGTACTTACATCTTGGTTATTTTGAACAATGTAGAATTGACTACCAATTGAATCAGGTTCTGACGTTTGTGCCATCGCTAAAGCACCACGGATGTGGTAAAGGTTACTTGAAATTTCAGCACCGAATGTATGACCATAAATACTTTCGCCACCAGTACCATCCCCTTTAGGATCGCCACCTTGAATCATAAATTCGTTAATAACACGATGGAAGAGGGTATTATTATAGTACCCTTTTTTACTATGAGTAATAAAATTCTTCACAGCTTTTGGTGCATATTCCGGGAATAATTTGATTTTGATATTTCCCTTTGTTGTCTGAATATCTACGACAGCTTCTTTTTTTGTTACTTTTGAACTAAGTTGTGGTAGTTCAACGTTTGACGCTACACTTGATGAAGAAGTAGTAGTTTCCGTATCATTTGTTGTTTCTGCATTTTGATGGTAGAAGAAGAACCCAATTCCCCCAAGAATAATGATAATAATTACTGCAATTAAACCAATCATTTTTTTGTTTTTCATATTAACCCCAAACTTTCTTTATTTAATTACTCTAGTTTAACGTACGAGGTAGAAGTTATACAAGTCTTAACTTAAACATCCAGTTTAGCGCTTGTATATAGTCATTATGATTGTTATATTTAACATATATAAATGGGGATGACTCACGGTTAAATGAGGATTTAATACTTATATGAACGTTATCAATTGTGAACGATATAAAAATTTACATAGTTAGAGGATTACAATACAATTATCGAAATGGATTAGTCAGATTTTGTATTGTTAAGAAAAGTAGTAGGGGGTTACGTTTTGTTAGTTGGTAATAAATTGGGAAATTTAGATTTATACATAGAAAAAATAATAAATAATGTCATGGCAAGAGATGTGACTCGTGTCACAGAATCGGGGATGGCATAATGGTAAAACAAAATAAGAAAGATAAAGAAAGATGGCGTCATCGGCATCCGTGGATTTTTAGAGTTATTGCAATATTTGGTGTTTTATTTTTATTAGGAGTTACGACGATAAGTATTTATATTGCGACAGTTATTAAGTCCGTGCCAACAGTTACAAGTCAGGAATTAATATCTGATGCCAGTTCAAATATGTATGATAAAGATGGCCAGTTAATTTGGTCTTCAGCGCTGAATAAACGAGTTTATGTTAAGTCAAAAGACATTCCTGAAACATATAGTAATCTGTTATTAGCAACAGAAGATCAAACATTTTACAAAGACGCGGGATTTTCGCCCTCCGGCTTATTTAATGCGGGACTTTCTTCCATTAAATCAGCTGTAGGTAAAGGGTCAGCTCGAGGTGGATCAAGTATTGAGCAACAGTTAATTAAATTAACTGTTTTTTCAACGAGTAATAAAGATCGGACTGTAGACCGGAAAATAAAAGAATTTTTCTTAGCGCAACAGTTATACCATAATTATAGTAAGAAACAGATTTTAGAGTTTTATGTTAATAAAATGAGTCTAGGCGAAGGATCATATGGGGCACAGACCATTTCAGAAACGTATTTTGGTAAAACTTTAAAACAATTGAGTATTAGTCAACAGGCAATTATAGCTGGATTGGGCCAAGCCCCTTCTACCTATAATTTATATTCAAACCCTAAAGCCGTTCAAACACGCCGAAATATAATATTAAAAACAGGGCTTGAGAATAAGGTAATTACAAAGAAACAATATAAAATTGCTGTCGCAGAATCAGTGACAAAAGATTTACAGAAACGCCATTGGATGGAAAATTCTGTTACAAAAAAAATTCTTGAAAATAATGCTTATGTTACTTCTGCCTTAGAACAAGTTAGCGATAAAGGGTACGATTTAGCTAAAACTCCATTACAAATTACAACAGCGCTTGATTCAAAGCAAAATGCGACTGTTAAAAAATTAGCTGATAATAAAAAATATTATCAAAATTCAGCAGAACAATCTGCAATTACAATTACAGATCCTAAAACGGGGAATATTGTTGCTCAATATGGTGGACGTCATCAAAAAACTGCCTTCAGTTATAATCGGGCAATTTCTACGCAGCGTTCGTCAGGATCAGGAATTAAGCCACTATTAGATTATGGCCCTGCTATTGAATACTTTGGGTGGGCAACCACACATGCCTTAGATGGCACTTCATATACTTATCCGGGAACTAATCTTGTTGCTCAGAATTTTGATAAAGTGAGTTATAAATCAATAACGATGCAAAACGCATTACGAGTTTCGGCTAATACACCAGCAATTAGAACGTTAAATACTGTTGGGAGTGCGAAGGCTAGCCAATTTTTAGCACAAGTAGGGATGGCTCAAAATAATGCACCTGCGGGGTCGCAGGCTATTGGACTCGATGTTTCTACCGAACAAATGGCGACAGCATATGGCACCGTTTCAAATGGCGGAACCTATCATGCGGCTCGTTACGTCACAAGTCTAAAATTTTCAGATAATAGTGTTAAAAAATATGAGGTAAATAGTAAACGTGCTATGAAGGCCTCAACAGCATTTATGCTAACGTCAATGATGGAAGGCGTACCTAATGCCGGTGGGACAGCGCCTTCTGCAAGAATTGATAATGTTCATCAGGCAATGAAGACAGGGACCGTCGGTTATTCTGCTTCATCGGGATTTCCAGCGAATGCAAATATGGATGTCTGGATGAATGGGTTCACTAAATCAACTTCTATTTCGATGTGGTTAGGGTATGATGAACCAATGAAAAAAGGACATTATATTACTGATGCTGCATCTGCAATGACAAATGTTAATTTATATCGTGACCTAATGGTACATTTTTCAAAAGAAAAGAATGCTGATAATAGTGAGTGGACAAAACCATCAACTGTTATACAATTGTCAGGAACTGGTCTTGCAGCTCAATATGAACCTAACGATAAAGTAGTAACGTTAGGCGTTAAAGAGCCAGAAAAAATTGATGTAAAAAAAGCTAAAATATATAAAACGTATTTGTCTAAAAAGATTGCTGAGGACACGTTAAAAATAAAATTAGAGGATCCTTCATATCACAAGAAACCTGAAGCATATAAAATTGGTTCATGGGAGCAGTCAACTCAGAAAAAATTAAATAATGTTCAGAAAAAATTAGACAAGGCTAATGATGGCATTAAGGCGGCTAAAGAGACGTTAGAGGGTGAATAAAAATGGAACCGAGATCAAGAGGGACAAAGCAAACAGGAAAAAAAACTGTTAACCGAGAAAATAAAGCAGATTTTAAACCAGAACAAGCTAGTCATAAATCGATACGACAATTTTTAAAGTGGGCGTATCGTATTTTGTTGTTTATTGCGGTTAGCTTGAGTATTTGGAGCGTCTATACGGTTATCAATCGGTATCAAATTAGTCTTGATTGGTCCAAAAATGATAATTCAAAATTAACAATGGCAAATCAAACGCCAGACTCACTCTACGACTCTAATGTTAAGTCTAAAGAAGCAAAACAAAAGTTTAATGAAATTTATGCAGATAGTTACAACATTAAAACAGAGGAGTTAACGACTAAAGCAACTTCAAGTGAAATGAAAAAATTAGATGATACATTATCAAATATTTCTAAGAATTCACGTGCTGATTACCAGACAAAATATGATAATTTATTAAAAAAAGTGAAAGTGAATTCATTATACCAAGATGTATTTGTTAAGGATGATGAACAAACAGTTAAAGTAAATGTGACCCCTGGAACGATTCAAAAATTGAATAATGAACAATTTGGGTACATTAATCAGTTATTGATTAATTCTTCAAATAAAGATCAATTTGCCAATCGAATTTATACACTACAAAAAAATTTGGCAAAAGATGCAATAGCAATAAACGGTGTAATGTCCATTGCCATGAAGACAGCCACGTATGACCCTTTGTCAGGTAATGTAGAAATCTTGAAAAAAAGTACAAGTCAGCAAATAGATGACTATACGAATGCTGTCAGTAAATTACACTATTCATGGAATAATCTTGCCTTTTTAAATCAAATTGAAGAAGTGATAGCTAAAGATTTAGCCACACAGACAGAGCAGTATCAGGTATTTGATGATTATAAAAAAGATCTTTCAGATAAGAAACAAGCCGATAAAAAGTTGGTTTCACTTGAAGAAACTTTATCTCATGCATTAAAAAAACAGGCTGAAGATAAGAAACAAGCTGAAATTTATATAAAAGTTCCTAAATTTGGATCTCAATCGGAAGCGCAAAAGTGGGCCAACAAAAACCATATAGAAATTGTATTTGTACAGAAATGGTCTGGGAAAAACATGATATTATCGGAGCCGAGTGAAGGAAACTTACTTAAGCGAACAGATAAATTAAAGGTAATTATCCAACACCAAAGTTATAAGGGAACTTCAGCAAATAAAATTTACTCGGGAGCAAGTAAAAAGTCATCCAGCGCATCAAGCCAGGAGGCAAAGGCAAGTTCTGTAGAAGAATCAAGTTCAACGGATGAAACAAGCTCTAGTTTAGAAGCCGACGCGTCATCAGATACAGCCGTAAGCAGTTCAGAATCAAGTGCTATTAGTAGTAGTACAAGCCAGGTAAGCAGTTCATCAGCTACTAAAATACAGTAAAAGTAGTTACAATACATTAAAATTGATGGTATTAAAATATATTACGAAAAAAAACTAAAAATATTCATATTATTTAGTTATACTAATGGAATATAAGACCGCTCAAAGTAGCAGATAAGATTATGATTTTCATTAAATTGGAAATGAAAGAGGAATAATATGAAATTATTGATGGTAGAGGATAATAAGGCAGTTTCTGAAATGATGTCGATGTTTTTTCAAAAAGAAAAATGGGACGTTCAGTACGCTTATGATGGTAATGATGCTGTTGCTATGTTTAATGAAGATCCGGATAGTTGGGATATGATTACGCTTGATTTGAATTTGCCTGGTATGGATGGCATGCAAGTCAGTTCTACGATTCGAAAAGTTTCAGCTAATGTCCCCATTATTATTTTAACGGCACGCGATACCGAAAGTGATCAAGTTCTTGGATTAGAAATGGGCGCAGATGATTATGTAACAAAGCCTTTTAGCCCAATAACATTGATTGCTAGAATTAAGGCCCTTCACCGCCGGGCAGAAAAACCAAGTGTTGGAACTGACGATGAAACAGAAAATGAAAGTACTAGTTTTGATATTGTCACAACTCACTTTAAATTAAGTACAGCTCGTCGAGAAGCATACTTACAAGACGTTTTAATTCATGATTTAACACCAAAAGAATTTGATTTGTTGAAAACGTTGGCCAATAAACCAAAACAAGTCTTTTCAAGAGAAAAACTATTGGAATTAGTTTGGGATTATGAATTTTTTGGTGATGAACGAACAGTTGATGCACATATTAAAAAATTACGTCAAAAAATTGAAAAAGTGGGTCCACAAGTTATTCAAACGGTGTGGGGTGTCGGTTATAAATTTGATGACTCAGGAGCTGGTTACTAATGAAGCTACTTTATCAGCAAATGTTAGCATTCTTCGCGGTTATTATTACATTGGTCATTGTATTTGGCGCTTTATTTTTAAATTTCACGAGTGATATGGTCTATAAAAATACATGGACACAATTGGAAGGTTACTCGGATAGTTTAATGTCAGAATCAATGGTTTTAAAAACAACCGATTCAAAAACGCAATTTAATTTAAACTTAAATAATTTAAGAAATGCAGAATTAATTTTAAAAACGCAAAATGTTCGATTTACTATTTATACTAAAAAATCTAAAATTATCTATCCTGATAATGCGGTACAGGACAATATTACAAGTGAGCAGTGGAAAAAATTGGAAAATGGTGAAGTTGTTCACCGTACACCGCATATTAATAGACAATTAAAAACAGATATGAAAGCAATTAATATGACCGATATTTTGAAACCTTATTTTTATAATGGTAAATTATATGCGGTTATATCGGTTGGAGCCAATGTTTCTAATATTCAATCCAATATGAGTCAAATGACTCAGAATTTGGTTATTGCGTTTATTGTCTCTGTTATCGCTGGAATTATTTTGAGTTATCTTTTAGCGAGATACTCTGTTTCTAGAATTAATCGATTGAGACGTGCAACTCGAATGGTTGCTGATGGTAATTTTGATGTGCATATCGAAAGTAGACATCGAGATGAAATAGATGATTTGGCACAAGATTTTGATGGCATGGTTTCTTCATTGAAAGAATCAGAGAAAGAAATAAAACGTCAAGAAGAACGTCGTAGACAATTTATGGCTGACGCTGCACACGAAATGCGTACACCGTTGACAACTATTAACGGACTACTTGAAGGGCTAGCATACGATGCAATTCCAGAAGAGAGCAAAGGGAAGAGCATTGAACTAATGCAAAGTGAAACTAAGCGATTAATCCGATTAGTCAATGAAAATTTAGACTATGAAAAAATTAGGACAAATCAAATTACGCTAGCACCAAGTAATTTTGATGCGGTTATTGTTTTGAATAACATCGTTGAACAACTAACAAAAAAAGCAATAGAAGCCGACGATAAGATTGAATTAAGTGTTCCTAAAAACTTAATGGTTTTTGCGGATTACGATCGATTTGTGCAAGTTATTTTTAACATTACGCAAAACGCCATTCAATTCACTCAATCAGGAACGATTCATATTTCAGCTGAACGTGGTTACCATGAAAGTATCTTTAGGATTACTGATACAGGTATTGGCATGACAAAAGACCAGCTAGAAAATATTTGGGAACGTTACTACAAGGCAGATCCATCTCGTAAGAGTACTAAGTACGGAGAATCAGGATTGGGATTATCAATTGTTCATCAATTAATGCAACTTCATAACGGAAAAGTTGAAGTGATGAGTACTGAAGGAAAAGGGACAACGTTTACATTGACGTTTCCAAATCAAGAAAATGAATAAATAGTTAAAAAATTATTAAAGAATGATTTCTATATACAAATAGAAATCGTTCTTTTTTGTGATATAGATGTAATTCTGTTACACTAAAAAGCGGTTAATAAGATTATTAACTAAGTTTAATATTACAAAATTGTTAGGTTAGTATGACATAGATGAATGCTAAACGGGGGAAAAAAAGTGTATACTATATTCATTCTAAGGGGGATGTGATAAATATGAGCCAAAAATGGCATGATTTAAAAGAAAATGAAGTTTTTATGTTTATCGTTCGAACTGCCTTTTATTTTATTGTATTGGCGATGCTAGTTTACCTGTATTCATTTAAAGGTATAAGTAATGGTACGTTTATCTATAATGAATTTTAAAGGAGAGCAAAGACATGATAAAAAATGTAATTAATCAAATTGATATGATCGCAATGTCCGATCCCAATCGCATTGTTTACAATGATTTGGGTGAGACAAATACTTATCAACAGTTAAAAGAAAAATCTGATGCATTAGCATTGCATTTGATTGAATTAAATTTAGATAATAAACGTCCAATTATGATATATGGAAATCAAAAATTTAATATGCTAGTGGCTTTTTTAGGAAGCGTTAAAGCAGGGCACGCATATATTCCAATTGATTCGCACTCACCAGCTGAGCGTTTAGAGTCAATTCAAGAAGTTGCGAAACCAGTCGCTTGTATAGCTGTAGCAGAATTACCTGAAGTTAAACTCGATGTACCTGTAATTTTATCAACTGAATTAACAGAAATTATTGAGAATAATCAAGGGGTAGAAGTTCCTGATCCTAGTTTCCAAGTAACTGGTAAAGATAACTTCTATATTATCTTTACATCTGGTACGACTGGACAGCCAAAAGGGGTTCAAATTAGTCATGATAACTTGATAAGTTACGTGAACTGGATGATAGAAGATTTCTCTCTACCAGAACATCCCAATAGTCTATCTCAGGCACCATACTCATTTGATTTATCAGTAATGGACTTGTATCCTACATTAACTATGGGTGGTAAGTTATCTGTTTTACCTCAAGAAGTGACGGATAATTTCAAAGTTCTTTTCCAAACGTTACCTACTCTGGACTTACAAGTTTGGGTTTCAACACCATCATTTATTGATATTTGTTTATTAGAACCAACGTTTGATGATAAACATTTACCAGATCTTAGTCGATTCTTATTTTGTGGTGAAGAATTAACTCACAAAACAGCTGCAGCATTGAAGCAAAGATTCCCAATGGCTAAGATATTTAATACGTATGGTCCTACGGAAGCAACAGTTGCGGTTTCGAGTGTTGAGATTACTGATGCTATTTTAGAACAATACCCACGATTACCAATTGGTTATGCCAAATCAGATACAAAGATGGTTGTAGTTAATCCAGAAAATGAACTAGTACCAAATGGTGATGAAGGTGAATTAATTATTGCTGGACCTAGTGTCTCAAAAGGTTATCTTAACAATCCTGAAAAAACGGCCAGTGCTTTTTTTGAAATGGATGGCGTAGCTGCCTATCGAACTGGTGATGCAGCAATCATAAATTCTGAAGGGATGTTGTTATATCGTGGACGAATTGATTTCCAGGTTAAACTACATGGTTACCGAATTGAATTAGAAGAAGTTGACCATCATGTGTCATCGCATCCATTTGTAAAACAAGCAATCACTATTCCAAAATATAATAAGGATCATAAAGTGGTTCAATTAATTGCGTATGTTGTTCAAAATGATAATCCAGTTGAACGAGACTCAGAATTAACAGTTGAAATTAAAAAATACTTGTTAGATACAATGATGTCATATATGATTCCACAGAAGTTTGTTTATGTTGATGTTTTACCATTAACGCAAAATGGTAAAATTGATCGGAAAACACTAATAAATGAGGTGAATGCTTAATGGTATCATTCCAACCTTATGTCAATCCGATGTACTTTCTATATCTTATTGTTGTTTTAATTCCAATTATTGTTGGTTTGCTTAATGGTAAAAGATTTAGATTGTATGAAACGTTAATTTCATTACTCTTTATTTTCTTAATATTTGGCGGTCCAAAACTTCACGAAGGCTTTAATTTACTTATTTATATAATTTTTGAAGTCTTACTTATCGGTTTATACATGAATTATCGTAGTAAGTATAATCAAACGTGGGTTTTTATTATGGCTGTCCTTTTAGCGATAGCACCATTATCCATCGTAAAAATAACACCAGCCATTAATAATGGTATACCATCAATTATTGGCTTTTTAGGAATTAGTTATTTAACGTTTAAAGCGGTTCAAATGATTATGGAATCGCGAGATGGTAGTATTAAGAAATTTGATTTGATGCTAACCTTACAATTTTTATTGTTTTTCCCAACTATCTCATCGGGACCAATCGATCGTTACAGACGGTTTGTTAAAGATTATCAAAATGTCCCAAGTCGAGAAAAATATTTAGAAATGTTACAAAAGGGTGTATTTTACATTTTCTTAGGTTTCTTATATAAATTTTTACTAGCATACCTATTTGGTACGATGCTGTTACCTCACGTCGCACGTATTGCATTACTAGACGGTGGTATATCGTGGGCCTTAGTTGGTTACATGTACACGTACAGTATGGATTTATTTTTTGATTTTGCTGGTTATAGTTTATTCGCAGTTGGTATCAGTTACTTTATGGGAATTGAAACACCTCCTAACTTTAATAGACCTTTCATCGCACACAATATTAAAGACTTTTGGAATCGTTGGCACATGACACTTTCATTCTGGTTCCGTGATTTTGTTTATATGAGATTAGTCTTTTTTATGATGAAACATAAATTAATTAAAAGTCGAATAACAACAGCTATTGTTGGTTATTTTGGATTATTCTTACTCATGGGATTTTGGCACGGGGTTACTTGGTATTACATTGCCTATGGCCTATTCCATGCGATAGCTATCGTCATTAATGATGCATGGCTCAGATTTAAAAAGAAACATAAAACCAGTATTCCAAGTAATAAATTTACAGAAATTTTTGCAATCTTTATTACGTTTAACATCGTTTGCTTAAGTTTCTTAATCTTTTCAGGATTTTTGGACAAACTATATTTTTCATAAAATAGATAATTAGAGGAGAATTGATATGAACACAAAAGATAAAGTTTTAGATATATTAGAAGAGACAACAGGTAGCGCAGAAGTTAGAAATAATTTAGATTTAAATGTTTTTGATGAAGGCCTATTAGATTCAATGGGTTCAATTCAATTAATCTTAGAATTACAAAATGAATTAGGTGTTGATATTCCAATTTCAGAGTTTGAACGTTCTGAGTGGGCAACACCAAATTTAATTATTGCAAAAGTAGAAAGCTTGATCTAAATGGGATTGAAAAAGAAGTTATTCATGATCATTGGGCCTGTTGTTTTGGCTGTTGCATTACTATTAGCCATACTACTTGCACCAGTCAATTATAATTTCAGTTCTGCAAAAACTGAAGAAAAAGCAGCAGTATCGCAATCTACTTTAATTTTAAAGGGCTCTGCTATTCGTCAAAAGGCATTAGATGATGGTTATGTGGCATTTATCGGTTCATCCGAATTTTCACGGATGGATTCGATGCATCCTTCAGTTTTAGCGAAAAAATATAATCGTTCATATCGTCCATTTTTAATGGGAACTGGTGGGACACAATCGCTTAATCATTATTTTTATTTACAAGGTATCAAAAATCAATTAAGAAATAAAAAAGCAGTTATGGTGGTATCACCACAATGGTTTGTTCCTAATGGTGTAAGAAAGCAGGTATTTAATAATTTTTATTCACCATTACAAACAACAGAGTGGTTACTATCTGCAAATGCTAACAGCCTGTCAGATCGTTATGCTGCCAACAGATTTATTACTTTAATGTCTGGTGAAGGAAATGAATCTGTACTGAATGCAATGCATAAAATTGCTGAAGGACAGTCGTTATCTGAAGCGGATGCTACGATGCTTCGCTTGAAATTAACGATTTTGAATCATGAAGATCAATTATTCTCAGGTTTTCCGATGGCCGATCGAACACAGACTATCGACAAACAAACTAAGAACCTTCCAGCAAAATATGATTTAAATAAATTAAATATTCTTGCCGGTAAATATGGTGCTAAATGGACAACCAATAATGATTTTGCAATCAAAAATAGTTATTGGGATAAAAATAAGCTTAACAAAAAAATTGGTAAGCTTGCAGGTACACAGACTAAATTAAATTATGATCATTCTGTTGAATTTTCAGATTTCCAATTAATTTTAAATCAGTTTGCTAAAGAACATACTGACGTCTTGTTTATTATTCCACCTGTAAACCAACGTTGGGCAAGTTATACTGGACTATCGTCGAAGATGCTAGCTAACTTTGATGGTAAGGTTACAAAGCAATTGAAATCCCAAGGATTTAATAAAATTGCTGATTTCAGTAAAGATGGTAATGAAGAATACTTCATGGAAGATACGATTCATTTAGGTTGGAAAGGTTGGGTTGCGGTTGATAGTTATGTGAACCCATTCCTGACTCAAAAACAAGTTAAACCTAAATATCATTTAAATAATTATTATTACTCAGAAGATTGGCAACAAGAATAAAAAATAATTGGAATAAACCCTTATTGCATATGCAATGAGGGTTTATTCTATTATAGGAGATTCTGCAAAGGGAATGATTTGCGGTTGAGTAAGTAACTCTGTCTGTTTAGTTGTGATAATAATGCTTAAATCTAATTGGCAGGTTAATTCTGTGACTAAATCAATGAAGAATCTTGTTTCTATTATTGAAAATTCATCAATTAAGCCTGATAAAATGATCACCGAATAATCGTTTAAGATAGCTCTAAAAATTAAAATAAGTGTTTCATCAAAGTGACTTAAATCAGTCGTTTTTTTGTTGATAAAATTCGGTGAATAGTGGTGAAAATATTGTCCATAAATTAATTTTGAAATAGTTTTATATGTTTTTTTGTGCTGTTTCTTAGATGTTAAACCCATATTTTGTGTGATAGTTAGATAAGGAACTATTAAGCTTAGTTCTTCAATTGTGATTAAAGTAACTAAATTTGAATTAATAAAGTCTTGATTTTCAAGTTGATTTACGAATTCAAATGATTTATCTAAAATGATTGAAACCGAATGGGTAGGGAATAATGAGGTTAATGATTGAGTTGTATTAGTGTATTTTTTTAGTTGCATTGTGATGCCTCCTATAATTTAATGAGATGAGTTACGGGTAGAGAATAAGACAGATAGGAATGAAATAAGGCTAATAGTTATACCGCCAGCAAATAGATATGCAGAATTAATGAATGATTCTTGCGAGATTAATGTACTAAATTGTACGTTTGTAGAGGAAATTAAAAAATTCCCATTAAAATTGGTTAATTTATGTGACAGTAATTCTAATAACTCAGAGGATATTTCTGAGGGAGAAAGTTGCATAGCTAATGAATGGGTTAGCCAATAAATATTTAGTTCTCTCAGCAATGAAGTATAGTTATTTTTAAAGAAGAAAATTAAAATTATCACTAAAATTAATGCTGCTATAAAGATAATAAGGACTTCAAGAGCGAATGCAAATGCGACTTTAGGCTGACTTTCGCCGATATTGTGTAAACTAAGATATTCGTTGATACGCTTGTTGATGATTTTTTTATAAACAACAATACTGATAGTAATACCCGCTATCAATAACCCAATAATAATAGGGTAGATTAGGCTGACTTGTTGTTTATGAATATCTGTTAAGACACTAAGTAAATTAGAACTAGATGTACTATTAACATTAATATGAGCAAGCATTTTTTTAAAACTTTTAAATGATTCAAATGAAATTTGATTAAATAATAAGTTTGAGAGACCGATTAGTATTGTGAAAAAAAATATGATAAATAACCCAACTGTTTGTTTCTTATGATAAAAAATACTAGATAATGATTGTAGAATTAAAGACATAATGACACCTCTTCGATTAATCTATATGACTAATTTTAAATAATAGTTATGAACATTATGTGAAGTTGTTTAGAATAAAAAAATAAACGTTACCGAAATTTATTTTTCGGTAGCGTTTATTTTGAACTGGTACTTGAACTTGAACTTGTAACAGTTTTTGAAGAAGAACTTGCAGTTGGTGCCTTTAATTCAGGAGCATCTGTTTGATATAAGGTTGTTGTCGACTTATTGCCATGTTTTGAATAGAGGCTTGTCGAATTGTTTTTAAGCGTTTCTTGTAATTTTAGTAATTTACTATATTGATTCTTATAGTTATAGTCACTTGGTTGCGTTGGCTTAAAATTCTTTGGTGTATAGTAACGTAATAAGTTTTGATTATTGACTGTATCCGATAAATTTAGTTCGGTACTGACTTTTGTCTGATCTTTCTTTATTGTTTCCTTAACAATTTTAGAAGGGTGCGTAACTTCTTTACCTGTTACATTATCATAAATTGTAGAATCTAAAACAGTATAATTAGGTGTAATGAAGTTTTCATTTCTAAACGCAACTGTCTGATCGTGATTCTTAGAAAATAAATCTGTCCCAAATTGAACATATGATGACGAATCTAGGCCTAATAAGTGAAGAAGGGTAGGTAAGACATCAACTTCACCACCATATTGATTTTGGATGCCACCATTTTTACTTCCAGGAATATTAATCATAAATGGAACACGTTGTAATTGTGTATTATCAAATGAGCTCCATGTTTCGGATGATTTACCAAGAAGTTTAGCAAGCTTCACATTTCTTGAATTTGAAATACCGTAATGGTCACCATAGAGGACAACCATTGTATTATTAGATAATCCAGATTTTTTTAAGTATGTGAAAAATTCTTTAACTGATTCGTCTAAATAATGAGCCGTTTGGAAGTAATTATTAACAGACGTATCACCTGTATCTGGAACTTCAAAGTCTTTATTTTTTGAATCAATATCAAATGGGAAATGATTTGACACGGTAATGAATTTTGCATAAAAAGGTTGCTGTAATTTTTCTAAATATTTAACTGAATCATTGAATAATAACTTATCTTTTAGACCGTATTCTAGAGTGTTATTTGCAGACGTATCATAATAACTTGAATCAAAGAAGTATTGGTATCCCATACTTTTATAAACGGAATCTCTGTTCCAAAATGATCCAATATTACCGTGGAAAACAGCACTAGAATAACCAGCGGTTTGATTTAAGATAGCGGGAGCTGCTTCAAATGTATTTTCGGATCCAAGAGATGTGAAAACAGATCCTTGAGGTAATCCATAGATACTTGTTTCTAAGAGATTCTCAGCATCAGATGTTTTACCTTGTCCGACTTGATTGAAAAAATTAGGAAAACTATAAGTTTCTTTACCATTGTATAGAGAATTTAAGAAGGGTGTGACTTCTTTTCCATTCACCTTAAAGTTAATTAAAAATTGTTGAAAACTTTCTAAATGGAGCACAATAACATTTTTACCTTTTGCGATACCATACATATTTGGATTAGGTGCTGCATAATGTGACTTTGTAAAATCAAGGACATCATTTAAATCAGAACTTTCAGCAGTATCGCGAACCCGATTGTTTTTAACTGTTTTGAAACTGTCGTAGACGGTATATGAATCAATTCCTAAGTATTTAACAATATAATTACGATCAAACGTTCTCGTAATTAATTGTGGTCGGTCAATTTCGCCTAATGTTAAACTTGCCAATGTTAGCATTATTGAGAATGATGTAATTGCAAACGCGTTAAGTTTACTGAATGGTCGAGTGTTAAATTTTAAATAGCGAGTTAAGAATAAGCAAATAATAAGCACTAAGTCAATGACGTAAAAAATATCGTGTGGTTTCATTAAAGCAAAAGAGCTGCCACTAATACCTTCAGAAACTTTAGAATAACCTAACATTGTATTAATTGTCATAAAATCAGTAAATTCTCGATAATAAATAACATTAAAAAATAGTAATGCTGAGTTCGCAATGTAAATTAAAAACATAGTCAAATATGAAATAACTGGTTTTTTAATGTATAATGCAAGTCCGAGTAGTAGCATGGTTGTGCCAAGTGGATTTAACAAAAGGACAAAGTATTGATAAATTCCTGAAACACCAAGGTTAAAATCAATAAGATATGCAGTAATTGTTTTTAACCAGAAAAGAAACAGAAGTAGGGTGAAAAATCCAAGCTTTGTGTTTAGAAATGTTCTAAATCGTTTGAGTGTCTGCACGGTTTGAACCGTCCTTTCGAGTATAATCAAATTAAAATCGTAACTGTAGTTTACAGTCTATATTAAATTTGTGTCAATTGATGCTAAGCTTTGTTAATGCATTTTTAACTTATTAAATTTACATGAAAAATAATGGTACATACTAAAATATCATGTTTTTATTTGTTAATATAGGAGAAGATGGAAGGTGAGGTTGAAAGAATGTTATTTTTATCAAAATTATATGAATACGTTTTACATCATTACTCACAAGGTATTAACCACTTTCCATTAATCCATCTTATTTTTTTAAGTGTTGATAAAACAATTTTTTACTTAATCGTGTATCTTGTTATTCGAGTAAGTATAGGGTTGTATCAAAAGAAAAAAATAAACTTCAGAACAGAATTTGTAAGGCTATTATTAGTTGCGTACCTCGTTTTATTAGTTGAATTGACGGTATTTAGATATGTCTATTTCCCATGGGATATCCGATTGAATTCAACCTATAATTTTCATTCTATCAATTGGACACCGTTAATTGAAACAATTAAACTGACAAATGGACAATCTTTGTTCGATTTCGTGTATAATCTATATGGTAACATTCTTTGGTTTGTTCCGTTAGGAATTATTTTACCCAGTCTAAAGCAATTTAAAAAGTATTCTCTAGTAAAAACAATGTTGGTTGGTATTTGTTTATCAATCGCTATTGAATGTGGACAGTTTGTACTAGGATCCGGAGTTAGTGATATAGATGATATCATTTTTAATTCATTGGGTACATTGATAGGCTGTGGGCTATATCTTATCTTAAATCAAATATTAAATAAAAAAGACGTTAAAAAATAGAAGGAGTGCTAGTCATTGAGAAAAGTAGAAATTATTTCACATGCAGCAAAAAAGTTTAAAAATGGATACCCATTAATTGATAAGGAAGATTTACAAACAACTCGTGATTTTAAAGAAGGAGAATGGGTTGCATTAACGCTACATAATCAATTTGTCGCTTATGGTTATTTTGCAGAACAAAATCGTGGGGATGGCTGGATTTTTTCACGAAATGAAGAATCACGTATTGATGAAGATTTTTTCTCAAAATTATTTAATAACGCTCGAATGAACCGTAAATCATTATTTACTAATAAGGAGACGAATGCCTTTCGTTTCTTTAACGGTGAAGGTGAAGGTATCGGTGGATTAACAATTGATTATTACGACGATTATTATGTATTTACTTGGTATAGCTTAGGTCTTTACCAACACAAAGATATGATTTATAGTGCATTTTCTGATGCAGTTACAAGTTATAAAGGTATTTATGCTAATCTTCGTTACGATACAAAGGGTGAACCATCAACATTCAAAGTTCGTGGAAAAGATGCACCTACGCCACTTATTGTTCAAGAAAATGGCCTTCAATTTGCTGCATATCTTAATGAAACAACGACAGGACTTTTCTTAGAACAACGTGAAATGCGTAAAGCAATTATGAATAAATATGCTGAAGGAAAACTTGTGTTTAACGGATTTAGTAATACAGGTGCAACATCAGTTGCTGCATCAGTAGGTGGCGCACTTAAAACAGTTAGTGTAGATGTGAATAATAAAAATATTGATCGTACAAAAGAACAATTTGTACTTAATAATATTGATCCTGAAAAACAAGAAATTCGTGGAATGGATGTTTTCGGCTATTTAGATTATGCAAAGAAACACCATATTAACTATGATTTAGTTATTTTGGATCCACCAAGTTTTGTACGTTCAAAGAAAAGAACATTCTCAGTTCAAAAAGATTATGTTCAACTTGCTGAAGATGCTATTGATATTACACAAAAAGATGGTGTTATCATGTTCTCAACTAATTCGGCAGGATTGACGCTCAAAAAATTAAAAGAACAAATCACAGAAGCTTTTGCTAATAAGAATCGTTCATTTACATTACTTGAAACATTCCGTTTATCAAGTGACTTTGTAACAAACAAGGAATATCGTCAAGGTAATTATTTAAAAACGTTAGTTATTAAAGTTGATTAATTAAAAAACAATCCTATTTATTATTAAATAGGATTGTTTTTTTTCGTAAAATATAAAAAATTCATAAAAACAAAATGCTTGTAATTAAACGTTTATGAGTGTTTTTGATGGATTTCGAATGTAACCCGTTTCAAATGTTGCTAAAGCTATCATCAAATTTTTGTTTTAAGGGTTGTAAATACGGTTACTTTACTGCTAAAATAGTTAAATCGCGAAAAAAGAATAAAAGAGAGAGAGTAGAGGATTTAATTAATTATGATTATCTTAATGGCAGTAATCCCTGCAATTGCATGGGGTAGTATTGGACTTATAAGTGGAAAACTTGGCGGAACTGCCAACCAACAAACAGTTGGTATGACATGGGGTGCCTTGATTTTTGGAATTGCCATTTATGGTATTTATCAACCAGAAATGGACACAAAAGTCTGGATTATTGGTATCGTTTCTGGTTTATTTTGGAGTTTAGGTCAAAATCAACAATTCCATGCTATGAAAGCAATCGGAATCTCAAAAACAGTTCCTGTTTCAACAGGCTTACAGTTAGCTGGTAATGCGTTGGCAGGTGTCATACTGTTTAATGAATGGAAGACAACTCAAATGGTTGTGATTGGTACTATAGCGATGATCGTTATTATTGCTGGTGCTGCTTTGACATCATTGAGAGATAAAAAAAATTCAGTTCTATCTGATTCAGAAAAAAATGAGAATACTGCTGCTGGTGTACGTGCTATTATTTTGTCAACAATTGGTTACGTAGGTTATACAATTGTTGTTCATTATGCAACAGTGGGCATGACTGCTGATGAATCACGTGCATTTACAATGGCAACAATCTTGCCACAAGCTGTTGGTATGGTTATAGGTGCTGGATTTGTTGCGCTTATTGCAAATGAAGTTATTATGCACTCATCAACTTTTAAAAATGTATTAACGGGACTTATTTGGGGCGCTGGTAACATCTTTATGTTCTTATCAATTCCTAAATTAGGTCAAGCTGTTAGTTTTTCATTTTCTCAAATGGGAGTGGTTATTTCAACATTCGGTAGTATCTACTTATTAGGAGAAAAGAAGACTAAGCATGAGATGATTTATGTCACACTTGGATCAATATTTGTTATTTTAGGTGTTATTATGTTAGGAATTATGAAAACTTTATAAAATGGTGAAGGAGTGTTAATCGATGGATTTAAGGAAAAAAGAATTTGCGACAACTCATCATGTTAGTAAATTAAAAAGAACCCTTAAAACCGGTGATCTCATTCTTTTAGGGTTAGGCGCAACAGTTGGTACAGGTATTTTCGTTGTTACGGGGAATGCTGCCAGTCAAGAGGCTGGTCCTGCCCTTATTTTGTCGTTTATTATTGCCGCAATTGCAGTTATAATGAACGGCTTTTCTTATGCAGAATTTTCATCAAGAATACCAGTTTCTGGTGGTTCGTATAATTATGTTTATGTTATTTTTGGTGAGTTTATAGCCTGGTTCGTTAGTTGGTTTACCATTTGTGAATATATTCTAGCGGGGGCTTCTGTTGCCTCAGGTTGGTCTGCGTATATGCAGGGGTTCTTGATAGGGCTTAATATCCACCTGCCTGTTGCGCTGAGTGCATCGTATAATGCAGCAAGAGGGTCATATATCGATATTATTGCTGTTATAATTACGTTAGTCGTTACATGGTTAACAACATTTGAAGCAAAAAAGGCACTACGTTTAAGCAAAATAATGGTATTTGTAAAATTTGCGATTATTCTTTTATTTATAGTAGTGGGTGTTTTTTACATTAAACCTGGTAACTGGCAACCCTTTATGCCATTTGGTACAAGTGGGGTAATGAGTGGGGCCGCATTAGTATTTTTTGCCTTTTTAGGGTTTGAATCTATTGCGATGGCATCAGACGAAGTAATTGATCCGCAAAAGACAATTCCAAAAGGAATTATTGGTGCGATAAGTATTTCTGCTATTTTTTATATTATTGTTACGTTAGTATTAACCGGAATTGTCCCGTATACACAATTAAATGTTAGTGATCCAGTTGCATTTGCGATGCGATTTGTAAATCAGAGTATTATTGGAAATATAATCTCGGTAGGTGCAATAATAACGCTTCTAAGCGTCTTAATTGCATTAGCCTATGGTTTATCGAGAATGATTTATTCGGAGGCGAGAGACGGATTATTGCCCCAATACTTAGCAAAAATTAGCGATAAGACGAATGCGCCCAAAGCAGCATCATGGACAGTCGGTATTTTTATTGCGATTGCAAGTGGGTTAGTGTCTATTGAAAGTTTAGCCAAATTGACTAATATTGTAACGTTAACCGTACTTGTTATTTTGGCTTTGGCATTAATAAGTTTAAGGAAACAATTTGGTGAACCTAGTAAAGGCCAATTTAGAGTTCCATTTGTACCATTGTTACCAATCTTGTCTATAATTATTTCAGTCTATTTGATGATTCAGTTACCGATTAATATCTGGGTTGCCTTTCTAATTTGGATTATTATAGGATTAGTTGCTTATTACGGTTACGGATATTCTCATAGTAAACAAAAAAAATAACGGAATTTGTAATTAAAGTTCTGTTTGACTGTTATATTTTCTACTAAGTATTGTATAATGTAAGTTGTTAAATAAAGAATATGAGGGAGATAATTAAAATGGCACATATTTCATTCGATAGTTCTAACTTATCAAAATTCGTCCAAGACAATGAACTTGGCGAAATGCAAGCACTTGTTACTGCAGCAGATAGTGAATTACGCAACGGTACAGGGGCAGGTAGTGATTTCCGTGGATTTTTAGATTTACCTAAAGACTACGATAAAGAAGAATTCGCTCGTATTAAAACAGCAGCTAAAAAAATTCAATCTAATTCAGAAGTTTTAGTCGTTATCGGTATTGGTGGTTCATATTTAGGTGCTCGCGCAGCTATTGAATTCTTAAACCATACATTCTATAACTTATTACCAGCTGAAAAAAGAAATGCACCTCAAATCTTATTTGCTGGAAATTCAATTAGTCCTTCATACGTACATGATTTAGTAGATTTAATTGGTGATCGTGATTTCTCAGTTAATATTATTTCTAAATCAGGTACAACAACAGAACCTTCAATTGCTTTCCGTGTTTTCAAAGAAAAATTAATCGCAAAATATGGTAAAGAAGAAGCTAACTCACGTATCTACGCTACAACTGATCGTAAAGTTGGTGCCTTAAAAGTTGAAGCTGATTCTGAAGGCTATGAAGCATTTGTTATTCCTGATGACGTTGGTGGCCGTTTCTCAGTTCTTACTGCTGTTGGTTTATTACCAATTGCTGCTTCAGGTGCTGATATTGATGCCTTGATGCAAGGTGCTGAAGACGCACGTGTTGAATATTCAGATGCTGATTTAACAAAAAATGAAGCATATCAATACGCAGCTTTACGTAATATTTTATACCGTAAAGGTTACACAACTGAAATTCTAGAAAACTACGAACCAAGTTTACAATATTTCTCAGAATGGTGGAAACAATTGATGGGCGAATCTGAAGGTAAAGATCAAAAGGGTATTTACCCATCTTCAGCTAATTTCTCAACTGATTTACATTCATTAGGCCAATATATTCAAGAAGGCCGTCGTAACTTGATGGAAACTGTAATTAATGTGGGAACTCCCGTTAATGATACTGCTATTCCTGAAGAAGAGGGCGATCTTGATGGCTTAGGCTACTTAGAAGGTAAGACAATGGACTTTGTTAATACAAAGGCTTTCCAAGGTGTTGTTTTAGCTCATACTGATGGTAATGTTCCTAACATGATTTTGAACATTCCTACACAAGACGCTTACACATTAGGATATACAATTTACTTCTTTGAAGCAGCTGTAGCTGTATCTGGTTACTTGAATGGAATTAACCCATTTAACCAACCAGGTGTTGAAGCATACAAAAAGAACATGTTTGCCTTACTTGGTAAACCTGGCTTCGAAGACCTTTCAAAAGAATTAAATGCACGTCTTTAAGATAAAAAAGTTATAAAATAAAAATCGTCTGAACTTTTAAAAGTTCAGACGATTTTTATTTGGAATAAATTAGTTCTTTTTGATCATTTTGTAATTTTCGTCATAATATTTACCATTACGAATATCATCTGGCATACCAACATAAGGTTCTTCATTGATAACATCTTCGTTATTTTGACCGGCATCACCGATGTAAGTGATTGTAGCAAATTCTGGGACAACCATTTTAGGATATGTTTCGTATTTTTCACGAGATTCTTCCATCAAATCGATATGGTCATTTTGGTAAGTAACTGTAATTTCAGGATGTTCTTGAACCCATTTAGGGAAGAAGATTGTTCCGTTAATTTTCATTTCGTTAGGTAAGAAATCTAGAGCGACATCAGTACCTGTAGGTTCTGTCCAAGCAATTTTATAAATACCTTCAGTAAGCATAACGATGTGAGCTTCTTGATCAGTTACCCAACGTCCAGCAACCATACCACCATGGATACGGTAGTCAACAGTATGATCATTTTTAGCGTACCATTCATATTCCCAACCGTTATCGTAAGTATATACAAAATGTGTACCTAAGAAATCATCTAATGTTTTAAACTTTTTTTCTGTATTTGTCATAATTTTTGTTCTCCTTTAAAGTGTTTATTTATACATGTAAAAGTTTACATGTTTTTGTTTACTTGATTATAGTATACTGATAAGTATTAAAAGTCAAGTTAAGGGGAAAAATGGCAAAAAAAAATAAATTACAATATATTATTTTAGGATTATTGAATCAAGAACCATTATCGGGGTACGATATAACTAAAGCATTTACGACTGATATTGGAGAATTTTGGCAAGCAGGACATAGTCAAATTTATCCTGCTCTTAAAATAATGGAAAAAGATGGATACATTACGCATGAAATTGAAATAGCAGGTACTAAGTTAGAAAAGAAAATATATTCTATTACATCACAAGGTAAAAAAGTTTTAATGGATTGGTTAGTATCAGATAGTGGGGAATTAAAACCGATTAAAGACGAATTTATTTTGAAACTTTATTTTATTAAAAATAAAGATGACGTTCAATTACAGCAAAGATTAATTGAGCAATTACAGTTACATCAAGTAAAATTAGATCATCTTGAAGGAAGAATGAAATTAATTTTTTTCTCAGAAGAAGAAATCAACAAACAATATGGTCATTATTTGATTTTAGATCATGCAATTGAACGAGAAAAATACTGTGTTAAGTGGTTTAAAAAGTATCTTAATTAAATAATAGACGCTTATAAAACGTCTATTATTTTTTTATTGAAGGTCTTTTTTTCTAATCTTAATCTTTTTGACTTATAAATTATGCTAGAATATGGTTATTAAACAAAAAATAAAAGGGCGGTTTCTATTTTGAAAAGAATGACGAAATATGTATTATTTTTATCTAGTGTGATAGTAGGTATTGGTATCGGAGCATATCAGGCCTCGGCTAATACTTCGAAGCCTGAAGGTGTGATGGGGTCAAATGTACCTGAATCATTAGTTAAATCAGCATCTTTATTGAGTAAATCGGCTACAAATCGCGATAATTCAATTCCTGATTTATCAGAATTTCAAGGATCATTTACAGATGCACAAGCTAAAGTATTAAAGAAAAATTTTAAATTTATTATTTTACGTGTTCAATATGGGTCAAATCGTAAAGATTTAGTGATTGATCATAATATTGCGATGATGAAGAAATATAATATTCCATATGGTGTTTATTCATTTAGCCAATATGAAAATGTTGCTGATGCTAGAGTAGAAGCGAAAGACTTATATAACCGTGCCAAGGATGCTAAGTTCTTTGTCAATGATTATGAAGATCAAACGGTTACGAATGCTAGCAAAGCAAATACTAACGCCACAACAAAAGCCTGGGCTGATGAGATGGCTAAATATGTAGGTAATCGTAAAATTATACTTTACTCTTATGCTAGTTTTATGAAAACATATGCCAGTACGGCTGTTAACGCATATGATGGTTTTTGGTTAGCTGCATACCAAAGTAATGAGCCAATGGAAACAAGTCATTCGTTATGGCAATATACAAGTAACTTTACAAATCATGGTTTATCAGGGGTTGGAAACATTGATGCAAGTATCATGTCTGGTAAAAATGCTGATTGGTTTTTAAGTGCATCAACAGATAACAAACCAACAGAAAGTACACCACCCACGAACGCAGCTGGGAAAGCACAAAGTTATAATGAATTAGTTTCAATTAAAAAATCTGGATATAATGTTTGGGGTAATTTTAGTTGGAATAAAGTTAAAAATACGACAACTGGAAAAATTGGAAAAGTTTATAGCGCAAAATATTACTATAATCACAGTAATGGTAACAAATATTACTCATTGTACGATAGTAAAGGCAAATGGGCTGGATATGTAAATAGTAACGCAATGGAGGTTGCTTCAGCTAAAGAATTTAAAGCAACCGCTAAAATTACTAAACGTGATTATACTATCTGGAGTAATTTTTTCTATACGTCAGCAAAAGGAACAACAGCTAATTATTATGGTCAAAACTTAAATGTCAGATACAGATATACATTGGGTAATGGTAACGTCTATTATTCACTTTATAATAATGCAGGTACATGGTTAGGTTATATGAATAGTAATGCTTCAAATTTAGTTTATTCATCATATGATAAGATTGTTTCTGTTAAAAATAGCTATACTATCT
Source organism: Dellaglioa sp. CoH-55-MRSF-6 (assembly GCF_056782215.1). Next base: position 6,506 of record NZ_JBXAYJ010000008.1, on the reverse strand, counting down.
GGGGTAATTTTAATTGGACAAGTAAAAAAGGATCTACAGTTACTAACTCCGGACAGACATACAATGCTAAATATGCGTATAAGATTAATGGTAATACGTATTACTCACTATATAATGGTAATAATGTTTGGAAAGGCTATGTTAACAGTAATGCTACGAATACCTTAGTAGCTAAATCATTAAAGGCAAAGGTCAAAATTAGCGATAAAGGTTATAATGTCTGGGGTAATTTCTTGTGGTCATCTAAAAAAAGTACTTCTAGTAATTACTATGGTCAAACATATAACGTTAGATACAGATATACTACAGGAAACGGAAATATTTACTACTCACTTTATAACGATGCCGGTAAATGGATGGGTTATGTGAATAATAAAGCAACTAGCCATATTTATACTAAATACAATAAAATTGTCTCTGTTAAAAGAAGCTATGATATCTGGGGTAATTTTAATTGGACGGTAAAAAAAGGGTCAACTATAGCTAACTCAGGTACGAAATATACAGTAAAATATGCTTATTCAATTAATGGCAATAAATATTACTCGATATACAATGCAAATGGTAAGTGGCAAGGATATGTAAACAGCAACGCATTTTAAATGAAAATAGTTCTAAGTTAATTGTTGTTGATGAATTATGATATTGAAAGACAGTGTGACTTAAAAATGCCTCATAATCGTTAGACCTACGTCTAATAATTATGAGGCATTTTTTATATTGATAAATTTAAAGTTGATTTTGAACGTAACCTAAAGTGCATAGTAGGAACCGGATGATAAATAATTATTTAATTTAAAAATACAGTCATACAACAGCAGCTGATGAGAGGGTATACGGTTATTATTGCAAAAAAAAAACCTACCCGAAGGTAAGTTTCAAAGGCTTATAATTAAGCTTTAACAACGTTAGTTGCTTGTGGTCCACGATCAGAATCTTCAACATCGAAAGTAACTGCTTGGCCTTCGTCAAGTGATTTAAAACCGTCACCTTGGATAGCTGAGAAATGAACGAAAACGTCGTCGCCAGATTCGCGAGTAATAAAACCAAAACCTTTATCTGCATTAAACCATTTTACTGTACCTTGTTCCATAATATGAAACCTCCATGTGCTGTAAGCACTAATATATTTTGCATTTGTTGATTGAACTATTAAAAAGAAGTGTGTTCATAAATGAAACAAATCACCTTTAAATAACCGAACCATAAATACATAAGTTTAATATAACATCTAATGACGATTAATGCAAATGTTATTTGCTCGATTTAGTGTGTTTTTTAAGATAATGCAGTAATTCTGTTTCATTACGAAATTCATGTGGGCTAACTTGATTATGAAGTCGAATCGTAATTTTATTAATTTTGATTCGACCAGTCCAAGTATACGTGTATTCAACGATAAATCTATTATTGAGATCATCCTCATCTAAGCCAAAATTAAGTACGTAAATACGATCTGGAACCATTAATGGATTGAGATGTTCTTTATCGTAATAAATTTTGTTTGCTCTTAAGAATTTTTTTGTCTTACTTAACATAGTGTATAAACCTCCAAACTATTATTATAGTGTATTCAAAATGAAGGAGACAGAATTGAATCGGGGATTTAAGTTGCTGTCACTTTATTAATTTAAGTACCATCATTAAAATATCTCATTTAGTATATCATAAATAGAACATAAAATGAGAAAATACTATATAAATCATTCGGAAAAATTGACAATAAACAAAAACATGTTAAGGTTATAGTAGCTCAATATTAATATTCTTAGTATAAATTATTCAGTTTGATGATTTCTATTCATTTATTCACGCTGGCGCAACCAAGGAGTTGCAAGGATGTAAAGTAGGTAGGGTTACATCGTTTAGAAGTAGAATTAGTAACTTATTTTAAAATTAATTAACTCAAAATTAAATATAAATATTCAGTGAGAAGGCTACCAGCAGAATTTGTTGGTAGCCTTCGTCAATTAAAAATATATATAGCATTAAAAATTAATAGCGGGTATGAATGTTAGAAACTTTAAAATATAACCCTTTATTACTTTATTGAAGTATTTAGAGTGTACATACAAAGGAGGTAGGTATTGTTTACCTGCTTTTTTTAGTGTTTAATATGTGAGTGTATAAAAATAAAGGGGTGTTGGATAATGAAAAGGGTAGTCGTATTATGTGCTTCAACAATGGTTGCATTATTATTAGTTGCATGTGGGAACAGCAATAGTGCAAGTAAGGAATCGTCATCATCTGAGGTAAAATCATCTAGTTTGCAGAAATCAAAAAGTGAATCAAATAAGAAAGAGTCTATAAAAAAAGCAAAAGTATCTTCTGAAAGTAAAGCATCATCAGAATCAGCTGCCAAAGAATCAAGTATGGTAGCTGAAAGGTCATCTAAGGCAGCTAATCTTGTGAGAAATGAATTAAAAAAAGGATTTAGTTTTGCTCCAATCAAATATAATGGTGAGGACATCAGTAAAGCTATGGAAGATGGTACTGCTCCACGGCACTCCCTTTTTGATTTAATTACTCTAGGTTACGCAAAAAGTGATACAGTGGTTCGTACACAGCTGGGAAAAGATAGAGCCTATAATTATACGTATAAGATAACCGATAAGTTTATTATAATGAGGGGTGAATCTGGTTCACATCGCATACCTTACACAATAAAGGGATCACATATAACATATGGAGAATGGATAGAAAAACAATCTAATGGAACAAAGCTTACTTATGAGTTTGCATTAGAAACGACTGCCAAAGATGCAATAGACGCACAGCAAACTCAAAATAAAATATAATGGTTAATTGAAACATCCATACTGTGGATGTTTTTTTGTACGCCAAAATAGAAAATGTCGTACGGGTTATTGCGGCATTTGGGGCTGAACAAACTTAGTATAAAATATCTTTGAATGGTTAAAAATCTAACAAAACCTGCGACTATTAGTATGAAAATATAGATTATGTTGTACAGAGTTTTATAAAAGTGCATAAGGTGAATACGAATATTGATTACCTATCATTTTTAGTGTTTAATTTAAAGGTAAATAAATTTTAGGGGAGTTTCAAAATGAAAAAGGTATTGGTAACGTGTGGGATAGCAATGATGTTATTATCATTAACTGCGTGTGGGAGCAGCAATTCAAAAAAGGATGAATCATCTTCTATTGATTCTAGTAAATCACAAGCAAGTTCAAAGAAAATAGCTAGTTCAATGAGTAGAGAAGTTTCATCGTTAAAAAAAGAAAAAAGTAAATTACAGGAAACGAAAAAACAGGCAAGTAGGAATGTAGGAACTCTGACAGTTCAGCAGATGAAAGACCATCCTAAACAGTCAGCTGTAGCAATCGCTTATTATGGTGCAAATCGTTTTTGGAATGGTTTAACGGATAAAATAGCAGATGGGTTCAATGTTTCAATTAAAACACCTAATTCAAGTACAGTTAAGTATTATATTCAAAAAGGTGATAATCCATATTATAGATTACTGGGGGATGTACATAATACTGTAGCTTATTATGACAATGCAGATAATGAACTACAAAAAGTTGGTATGTCGACAATAGCTACTTATGTAAATCAAAAGTTAACTGATGGTAGTCGAAATACTCTAGTGAATAACGTTATCATCAATGCTAGTGATGATACACAACAATCCAGTGATGGGCTATCAATATCAATTGATGAAGCGATTAAACTGATTATCAAACATGAAAATTCAAATGATAATTACGGCAATTTTAACTTGATAATAACAGATAGAAGTAAAAGTACTATAACTAAAATTAATAATAATGATGATATTCCTGCAGCGTTGGGAGGATACGTACCCTATGGAAATGGTGGTTGGGAAATAGAGTTGGTGTACACGGGTGCAAGTCTTCGAGAAAAATATTACCTAGTGCCTGATCATAACAAAACAACCGTTTCACTTAAAACTATCTCACGCTATTCGACTAGACCAGACATAGATACAGAAAACTTTACGCTAAACCGTTAAATAAATATAATACTTTATAGTGATATTCCATAATGGTTCATTAATGCATTCACAAACGTGAGTGCTTTTTTTGTAAAAAATGAAATATGGAACTGGGAATCTTCAGATAAATACCGGGCCTTAGAATATTAGCTAAAATTTAGAAAAGCAAAATTAATGAATTTCTTAGCATAGTAGCTAAAAAGTATATACACTAATAGTGTTGACGAAAGTGCAAACATTTAAAAAGCTAAAGAAATAAACTATACTATCTAAAATGATCCATCATGAATGATACGGTTGGAAGTACAAACGGTAGCCAGATTCAAAGTGTGAAAAAGTTTAGTGTGAGTTAAATCATCATTTAGTGATTTTTGAGTAACTAGTGATCATTAAAATAAACCTTTTAAGTTACGTAGAGTTTCATAGTATTTCATAGAGTTGGGACAGGTATTGTTTACCTGTTTTTTATTGTTTAATATAGAGGTAAATAAGATATTTGGAGGTAATGCAGTGAGTAAAATATGGGGGTTTATAAAAAAATATAAATGGTTCATTTTACTAGTAATATTGATAGTGACTGTTATCATCCCTTGGGTCATCAATATTTTTATTGGCATTGTTCCAGGAGTAGGTTCGAGTGATGGGTGGCTTGGATTTTGGGGAGGTTATATAGGTTCTTTCATAGGTATTGGTGGTGCAGCTATGTTTGCATATATAAATACAAAGTTTCAGTTAAAAGAGCAAAGAAAAAATGAGTTAAGTAATGCCCTTGCTGTAGAAGATATTAAGAACATATCTAGATTAATTTCTATTAATAATAGATTTACCGCCAATATTATTTTAATGAAAAAAGATATTTTCTCTAAGGGTACATTAGAAACAATAGATGATATTCGTAATTTGGGTACAAAAATTAATAAAGAAAAATTGAATGAAATTACTAATTTGAAGAATGAATATGTAATTTATTTTGAAACATACGTTAGCTATGTACCCGAATTATCAAAAAAATGTGATACCTATCAAGATAATATTGCTACACTTTGGAGTGATTTAATGAAAACATACGATGAACTTACTATGGCAGTAAAATGGTTATTGAAAAATAAAGAAGAAAATATAGAATTGATAGATCAAGAAACTAATAAAATTAATAAAATTTTTACAGCAGTTGCAACAAATATAGACTCTATATCTTTTCCGTTAAATGCAGTGAATAAAATTTTAAAAGGCGAAGCGGCGAGGATAAGGTGTAATAAATAATACCTTATCTATAATTGATGTTTAGGTATTCTTAAAGTAAGTAATAGGGTTAGTGTTAGAACCTGCCAAAACTTGCCATAAAATACTTTATAAAGCTCATCAAAACTCTAGTAAGCTCGTCAAAATGATACTTCATTTATACCTAATATGTTAGCAAATATTAGTATATGGGTGCAGCTATTCATCCCTGGGACTTATTAGATATGTAGGCAAAAATAAGTATTCGGACATTTCGGACCCCCTAAAGGGATGCAATTAAAAAGGTTATCAAGACATTCAAGACACCCTAAAGGAAGTAGATTTAATTAGATGTGATGAAATGACTACGGTTTGTTGAGGGAAAATAAAAAGCACCTACTTAAGAAAGTAGATGCATCAGTACATACATGCCCGTACAGTTTATTTTTTTGACTACGGTTTTGACTACGGTTTGTTGAATCTAGATGAAACCTTATGAAACTCTATGAAAACACTTGATTGGGTAAGTAGGGATCGAACCTACAGATTGCGGATTCAGAGTCCGGCGCCTTACCAGTTTGGCTATTACCCAAGAATAATTAACTTCCTAATTTTAGCGATATAACGGTCTTTTGTCAAATAGAAAATAGTAATATTTTGTTGAAACAATAAGAAATAGTAAAGATGATTAATTATTGATAAAGAAAAGTGATGATTACTTTTCTAATTGATACATAACGTTATAATGAAGGACATAAAGATTGTGTTATGTAGAGAAAGTACAAATGAATAAATTAAGCTAAAGTTTTGCACATTTTATTAAGTTATTATTCTATAGATGGGTTTGAGGCGAACGTATTGGAAATAAAACTAAGACGTGAATTAAAAAAGTTATACATTAGATTATTGATTGCGTGTGTCACAACGTTATTGATAGGTACCACGAAAGTTCTCCTACAATATAAATGGTTATCTTTTGTTATGTGGGCTGCTGCATTGTACTGTCTCGGTTTGTATCTGTATTGTTGTTTTATTCAATTTTTAATTTGGCATAAAAATCATTGACATCAAATCTATATGGGTTATACTTAAAAGAGTATTTTTGCCCAATGGTCAAATTGGTTAAGACGTCGCCCTCTCAAGGCGGAATTACGGGTTCGAGCCCCGTTTGGGCGATAAAAGATGTAATTAATTAGAATATTTAAAAAAGTGATTAAGTAGGGGAATGAAGTGAACCCCCTGAGTTGGAGAAATCTAACTCAGGGGGTTTTACTATGTTCACAGTTGAAATAAAGAAAAAAGT
>NZ_JBXAYJ010000007.1:0-62421 GCF_056782215.1 Dellaglioa sp. CoH-55-MRSF-6 | reverse complement strand
GAACACAGAAGTTAAGCTTCTTAGCGCCAAGAGTAGTTGGGGGTCGCCCCCTGCGAGGGTAGGACGTTGCCATGCTATTAAAAATAAAACAATAAAATTTTACGACCGTTGCTGAATATAAAAAAAGGTGTTGTCACAAAGTGACAACACCTTTTTTTATAGTTTTATTTCTCATTACAAAGGAAACACGGTTCCTAAAATCACTAAATCCGTAGGCATTACGTTTAATAATTTTCAATTTATTGTTAGTCCCTTCCTTCAAGTAGGCTATTAGAATAAGGATAGTTAATAGCGTTTTTCACATAGTCTTCATGTTAAATTAAAATGAGTAAACAATTTTTTTAAAAAATTGAATTCAAGTTTTATTAAATGCATGCATAAGTGCATTGTAAATGTGAAATTGATCGTAAACAACTATGGCGTTCGGGAATAACAAAGTTCTCGTAAACTTGGGATACGTATAGTTTATATAAGTAACGATTACTTTAACGTTTTCGCGTGCTTCTAAAATGAACCGGATAAAATACTTAGTCACTTGATAGATTGTTCTAGCAAAAATAGCAGATACTATAGAGCATTTTTTGTTACACTATTACTTAATAATGGATATAAAATTTTTCACATATTAGAAAGACGTTAAATGATAAAACAAGTAGTAAATGATGAGATATAAGTAAAAATTTGATTTGACTATTGATATATATACATTGTATAATGTGTAATGCATTAAAATACATATACTAGATTTATATCGGAGGAAGTCCATGAAAAATAAAGATACGGCCTTTTTTGGTCATCCTAGAGGATTATCAACACTATTTTTTACAGAAATGTGGGAGCGATTCAGTTATTACGGAATGCGAGCAATTCTTTTATACTATATGATTTCAGAAGTGGATGGGCTTGGTTATAATCAAGCTACAGCCATGTCAATTATGTCCATTTATGGATCATTAATTTATTTATCAGGTGTCATTGGAGGTTTCGTTAGTGATCGCCTTTGGGGTAGTAGAAAAACAGTGTTTATTGGTGGAATACTAATAATGCTAGGACATATTGTTCTTGCAACACCCTTTAAATCAGTTGCTTTATTCATATCTATCGCGTTAATCGTATTGGGAACAGGGTTGTTAAAACCTAATGTTTCTGAAATGGTTGGTGGATTATACAATAGTAAGGATCCAAGACGTGATTCTGGTTTCAGTATCTTTGTATCTGGGATTAATATTGGTGCTTTGATTGCACCGTTGCTAGTTGGATGGGTTGGTCAAGAATATAATTACCACGTTGGATTCTCATTAGCAGCTATTGGGATGTTTTTCGGCTTAGTTCAATATTACTTTGACGGAAGAAAATATTTAACAAAAGATAGTTTATATCCTAATGACCCTATTCAACCTAACGAATTATCAACTATTCTTAAAAAATCTTCAATCGGTGTTATAGCTTTAGCTTTAATTTTAGTTATCATGTTCCTATTTAAATCATTAAATATTACGAATGTCATTCTTTTAATCACAATTCTTGCAGTTATCATCCCTGTCTATTACTTTACAATGATGTTAACAAGTAAGAAAACAACAAAAATTGAACGATCAAGACTTACAGCGTATATTCCGTTATTTATTGCCAGTATCTTATTCTGGTCAATTGAAGAACAAGGTTCAGTTGTTTTAGCAATGTTTGCGTCAACTAGAACGCAGTTAAGTGCTTTTGGGTTCACTTTCCCAGCTAGTTTCTTTCAAAGTATGAATCCGTTATTCATATTAATCTATGTTCCAATATTTGCTTGGTTATGGGTTAAATTAGGATCGAAACAACCTAGTTCTCCAGCTAAATTTTCAATTGGTCTAGTATTTGCTGGAGCATCTTTCCTTTGGATGATGCTCCCTGGTGTTCTTTTTGGAACAGATACTAAAGTTGGCCCATTATGGTTAGTTGCAAGTTGGATGATGGTTATGCTTGGTGAAGTTTTGGTTTCTCCAGTTGGCTTATCAATTACTACTAAACTTGCACCAAAAAGTTTTCAATCTCAAATGATGAGTGTTTGGTTCTTGAGTGATGCTGTTGCTCAAGCATTGAATTCACAAATTGTTCGGTTATACACACCCGCTACTGAATCAATGTACTTTGCTGTAGTTGGTGGAATTACTGTTGCCTTTGGTATTATGTTGAGTTTCTTTATTCCAAGAATTCATAAATTAATGGAAGGCGTTAATTAAATAGATTTTTAATGAAAGATATGTTAATTTTAATTAACATATCTTTTTTTGGAGGGAAACATGACAATTATTGCAACTAGTAGTGATAATCACTTTGATATTAATAAAGTTGATGTGGATATAATTATTGATGAACAAGTAAATTATCTATTAGCGAAAAATATTGAGTATTATCTTATTACAGGAGATTTATTTAATGATTTTAATAAAACGATTGATTATATTATTAGACTGAAAAGAAAGTTAAATAATAAAATTGTTGTCTTATTTATTGCAGGTAACCATGACATGGTTAAAAATATAACATTTGATGAGCTAGAAAGTGTAGTGAATGATTCTTATCTCCATAATCAATATTTGGATATCTCCGGCACTGAATGGCGTATTATAGGTAATAATGGATGGTACGATTACAGTTACTCAAAACAGCTAAAACGGTCTGATAAAGAAATGCTACATTGGAAAACAAACTATTGGATCGATCGTAAAATTGTTCAACCAATGCCAGATGTCGAGAGATTTAAATTAAGTTTAAGACAAACTGAAAAATTATTGAGTGATGCGAAACAATTAAATAAAAAAATAATATTTATGACTCATTTTGTACCTAATGAATTGTATATTAAAATTAATAATGATAATCGTTTCTGGAACGTTGCAAACGGCATGTTAGGTAGTCAAAAGATGGGAGATCTGTTAGAATACTATAAAGTAGAAAAAGTTTTATTTGGGCACCTCCATATCAAACATGATCCTATTCAAATTAATGAAACGACGTATTATACGAAGCCAGTGGGATATGGGCGGAAAAAATATAACGAATGGACGAAAAATACGTTCTTCGATGAGTGGAAATTTACGTTACAAATAATTAATTTAAAATAATTGAAAAAAAAGCTTGATTTTTAATCCATTTATTTGTATGATAGTTAAGTCGGATAAAGCTGATATGGAAGAGTAGCGAAGAGGCTAAACGCGGCGGACTGTAAATCCGCTCCTTCGGGTTCGGTGGTTCGAATCCACTCTCTTCCACCATTATTTTATAATATTGGGTTATAGCCAAGCGGTAAGGCAACAGGTTTTGATCCTGTCATGCGATGGTTCGAATCCATCTAACCCAACTAGCTAAAAGCAGATACTTAGGTATCTGCTTTTTTGTTTTATTTGTTATTTTATTTTTTTTTGCGGTATGATGGAGATAGTAATTAAATATAATAATTGAAATGAGGAAACTATGAAAATTGGATTTATTGGAGCTGGTAATATGGCTCGAGCAATTATTGAAGGTTTAGTAGAAGCAGAATTTATCGCGCCAAAAGAAATTTTGGTACACAGTGCAAGAGAGTCCAGCTATGTACCTTATGCTGAAGCTAATGGCTTTACAGCGTTAGGTAGCAATGCTCAGGTGGTTAGTGAGGCTGACGTTGTTTTTCTTGCTGTTAAACCAATTGTCTTAGGTATGGTTTTAGCAGAAATTAAAGAGTCAGTGAAGGAATACAAACCTATGCTAATTTCTATTGTATCAGGTGTTTCAATCTCTGAAATTGAATTAGAATTAGATAATCATTCAGTTGGTATTTTAAGAACAATGCCAAATGTTAACGCAACGGTTTCCGAAAGTATGACTGCGTTAGTCGGTAATGATATTTTGACAGATAAACAAATGAAACAAGGTACTGATTTATTTGATACTATTGGTGAAACGATGGAGATTGCTGAACGCGATTTTAGCACGTTTGTTGCTCTTGCTGGTAGCTCACCAGCATTTATTTACTTATTTATTGATACGCTTGCACGTGCAGGCGTTAAATATGGCTTACCAAAAGATAAAGCAACTAAGATTGCTGCTCAAGCTGTACTAGGCAGTGCAAAAAAGGTCTTAGCTACTGATGAAGTGCCATGGAAATTAATTGATGAGGTTTCATCTCCGGGTGGCACAACTATTGCTGGATTGCTTGCAATGGAAGAGGCTGGATTTATGAATTCTATTATTAAAGCAGTTGATGCAACTGTGGCTAAAGACAAAAACTAAATTTGATATGACCTTGTTTTTTTGGTCTATACCGATTATACTAAGTTTATAAATTGAAGGGATGGCGGATAAGATGAGTATTGTTTTAAAACATGCAGTTATCTACACGGGTTCAGAAAAAATTGAAGATGCATATATTCGATTTGATAAACAAATTAGTGCAATGGGGCCAATGAGCGAATACAAAGCTTTAGCCTCTGATGAGGTTAGAGATGTAGAAGGGAAAATTATTGTTCCTGGATTTATTGACGTTCACAGCCATGGTGGATATAGTTTTGATGCTATGGATGGTGATTCTAAACAAATTAATGAAATGGTTACCGATATGATTCACGAAGGTGTTACGACTTATTTCGCAACGACAATGACCCAATCACATGAAAATATTGCTAATGCTATGGTTGGTATCAAAAAAGCCGCTGAAGTGAACCCTGTTATTCAAGGAATTCATCTTGAAGGACCATTTATTTCTCCTGTTTTTAAAGGCGCACAGCCTGAAAAATATATTGAGGCACCTGATACAAAGTTATTTGATAAATGGAATGAATTATCAGGACATATGATCAAATTAGTGACTTATGCACCGGAACATAAAACGTCACCTGAATTTGAAGAGTATTGTATCAAGAATGGTATCGTACCTTCAGTGGGCCATAGTAACGCTACTCGCGAAGAAATGAAACATTCTCGAGCAAGTCATGTCACTCATTTATACAATGCACAACGCGAATTTAAGCATCGTGAACCAGGTGTAACTGGACATGCATTTTTAGAGGATAATATTTATACAGAAATTATTGCTGATGGTTTTCATATTGTGCCAGATATGATTAAACTAGCCTATGATTTAAAAGGACCTAAACGTATTGAATTAATTACTGACTCGATGCGTGCTAAAGGAATGCCTGAAGGCTTAAGCGAACTTGGCGGGCAAAAAGTTATTGTTAAAGACAAACAAGCAAGATTAGAATCTGGTAATTTAGCAGGCTCTGTTTTACAATATCAAGATGCATTTAAAAATATTATGAAATTTACTGGTTGTGGTATCGAAGAAGCTGTATTGATGAGTTCTGTCAATCAAGCTAGGGAATTCAATTTAACATCAAAAGGTGCTATTGAAATCGGAAAAGATGCTGATATGAACTTATTTGATGCTAACATGCAACTAGAAAGCACATATAGCTTTGGACGTAAATTTTAATAAAAGGTTAGGAAGGTAATTGTTAATGGGATCTCCCATATATATTCAAATTCATAATGAAATGAAAAAAACAATTGAATCTGGTGAATGGGAAGTTGGCAATCGTATTCCGGCTGAACGTGAACTTGCTGTTGTATTTGGTGTCAGCAGAATGACGCTTAGACAGGCAATTCAAACCTTGGTAGATGAAGGTATTCTAGAACGTCATGTTGGTGATGGAACCTACGTTGCTCGTAAGAAGGTTCAAGAAAAGATGTCAGGTGTGACTAGTTTTACTGACCTAATGGCTGAACAGGGAAAAGTGGCTTCAAGTAAGACGATCACTTATCATGTTACAACGCCTTCATTAAGTGAAATTGAAAAGTTACAATTGATCGATGGCGAACTAGTCTTACGAATGGAACGAATTCGTTATGCTGATGGTTTACCGATTTGTTTTGAAGTTGCTACGGTTCCTAATAAATTAGTTGAGGGTTATAGTAAAACTGAAATTACGAGCTCTTTATATCGAACATTGGAAGAAAAAGCCAATTTAACATTGGGAGGGGCACAACAGACAGTGTCTGCTATGTCAGCTGCTGAAAGCATAGCGGATTATCTATCAATCAAGCGTGGTGAAGCGATTTTGAGGCTTCGTCAAGTTAGCTTTTTGAAAAATGGTGAACCTTTTGAATATGTTCGGACACAATATGTAGGGAATCGCTTTGAATTTTATCTAGAAAAATAAAGTTTAAGAAATTATTAATTGCTCTCTTTCAACCATATCAATGGATGAGATAGAGTAATTTTTTTTTTGAGAAATCTGTTCGATTGACATCAATTTGAGATAACGCTATATTATTTAAGAGCAAAAAATAAATTATCTGAAGGGGTTTTAAGATATGTATTTATTAGTTAATATTTTCGGTGTTGCCATTTTTATTTTAGTTGCATTTGCGTTTTCCAAGAAAAAGAGAGAAGTCAATTGGAAATCAATCGCAATTATGGTCGTTATTAATTTATTTTTAGCTTGGTTCTTAACAAAATTCTCATTAGGACGTGATCTTGTAGAAGGCGCGGCTAATGGGTTTAATTGGCTAATGCAGGCCGCATATCAAGGTATTCAATTTATGGTACCCGCTATGCCTAAAGTAACTGATATGGGATTTTTCATGAGTGTTCTATTACCAGTTATTATGATTGTGCCATTGTTTGATATTTTAACGTACATTGGCGTTCTTCCATTTATTATTAAGTGGATTGGCCGTGGGTTATCAAAAATTACAGGCCAACCAAAATTTGAATCATTTTTCTCAGTAGAAATGATGTTTTTGGGAAATACTGAAGCATTAGCTGTTTCAAGCCTTCAGTTGAAACTAATGAAATCAGAACGGAACTTAACTTTGGCAATGATGTCAATGAGCTGTGTGACGGCTTCAATCATTGGTGCTTATACAACAATGATGCCAGGTCAATATATCTTAACAGCTGTTCCAATTAATATTATTAATGCTATTATTATAACAAGTATTTTAAATCCAGTTGAAGTAACAGAAGAAGAAGATACTATTGCTGAAATGACAGGTAGTAACTCAAATGATTTAGAAACTTCTGAATCAGATAATAAAAGAGAACCCTTTTTCGCTTTCTTGGGTGATTCAATTTTGGGTGCTGGTAAGTTAGTCTTGATTATTGCAGCAAATGTTATTGCTTTCGTTGCTTTAGCAGCCTTGATTGATAATATTCTTGGATTAGTTAATCCAAATTTATCACTTGAAAATATTTTAGGTATTATTATGTTCCCATTTGCTTGGTTAATGGGATTCAATCCTTCAGATGCTTTCGAATTAGCACGTTACATGGGTACAAAATTAGTAACAAATGAATTTGTTGTTATGGGACAAGTATCAAGTACGATTAACTCATTTGCACCTCATTACAAAGCTGTTTTAACTGTTTTTGTTACATCGTTTGCAAACTTTTCAACAATTGGAATGATTATTGGTTGTTTCAAAGGAATTGTGGATAAAGAAAAAAATGATGTTATCGCAAGAAACGTTGGTTACATGCTATTATCTGGTATTCTAGTTTCATTATTATCAGCGGGTATGGTTGGCGTTTTCGTTTGGTAATATAACAATATGTAAAAAAGAACTAAGAAATTTTTAATTTCTTAGTTCTTTTTTTTATGTCCTCTAAATTTTTCTTTGTATATTAGTAATAAGTAACGTGGAATAGCTAGCATTCGAATAAAACGAGTCGGTTCTTGGAATAAACGATAAAGCCACTCAATATGATGATTTTGCCAAAATTGTGGCGCACGATTCACAGTACCCGCTAGAACGTCGAAACTACCACCAACACCCATCCAGATACTATCAGACACTTGGCGATTACGCTGAATAAATTCCTCCTGATTTGGAAAACCTGTTGCAACAAAAACAAAATCAGGCTGAGATATTTTAATGTTACTTACAATATCCTGATCATTTTTGAAATAACCATTATGAAATCCGACTAAATTAATGTTTGGATAATCAGACTTAATCGTTTTGGCAACTTTTTGGATGACCGTTTCGGCTGCACCAACTAGGTATATTGATTTTTGATGACTATTAGCCCATTTAAGCAGGCTCATTAAAGTATCATAGCCAGTGATTCGTTCGGGCATTGGAGTCCCTAAAATTGCTGCGCCTTTGATAATACCAATACCATCTGGTGTAACGTAGTCAGCTTGGTTAAGAATCTTTTTATAATCTGGGTGTTGTCGTGCAAATAGAACAATTTCTGGGTTGGCTGTCACGATAAATCGATTTAGATGAGCTATCGAATCAGTCGCTATCTGAGTTAAAAAAGCGTCATTAGTTGTATTAATAAATTCGATATCTAATATTTTTGTTTTTTTAAATTTATTTGGCATAATATGTCCTCACTTTTTAAACTTTGTCTCATTATAACAGAAGATAAATTTAAAATAAGTATTGAATATGACGGATTACGGAAAAAATGGTAAAATGTAGATTATAATTTGTGTGCTGGAAAAAATTCTAGTAGTGCATTCATTTTAAAGGAGAAACATCATGGTAAAAAATTACCCAGATGATAGCTATACGTTACATACGGACGTTTATCAGATTAATATGATCCAAACTTACTGGGAAAAAAATATTCATAATCAAAATGCTGTATTTGAAGTTTTCTTCAGAAATTTACCATTTTCTAATGGCTATGCGATTTTTGCAGGCTTAGAACGAGCTATTAATTATATTCAAAATTTAAAATTTTCAGAGACAGACATTGCGTATTTAAGAGAAGTGGCAGGATATCCAGATGATTTTCTTGCCTATTTAAAAGATTTTCATTTTCGTGGCACAATCAGGTCAGCTGTTGAAGGGGAAGTTGTTTTTAACGGCGAACCCATTGTCCAAATAGAAGGTCCTTTAGCAGACTGTCAATTAGTAGAAACGGCATTACTTAACATCATTAATTATCAAACATTGATTGCAACAAAATCAGCTCGTATCAAAGCTGTAGCCGGAGATGATGGTGTGTTAGAATTTGGTACAAGACGAGCACAAGAATTTGATGCAGCTATTTGGGGAACACGTGCAGCTTATATTGGTGGATTTGATGCAACTAGTAATGTCCGAGCAGGTAAAATATTTGGTATTCCTATCAGTGGAACGCATGCGCATTCATTAGTTCAAGCATACAGAGATGACTATGATGCTTTTATGGCTTACGGAACAACGCATCGTGATTGTGTCTTTTTAGTTGATACATACGATACGTTAAAAAGTGGTGTGCCAAGTGCAATTAAAGTTGCTAAAGAGTTAGGTGATAAGATTAATTTTGCCGGCGTACGAATTGATAGTGGGGATATGGCTTACATTTCGAAACGCGTTCGTGAACAATTAGATGAAGCTGGATTTACAGAAGCTAAAATTTATGCCTCAAATGACTTAGATGAAAAAACAATTACTAATTTAAAAATGCAAGGAGCTAAAATTGACGTCTGGGGCGTTGGAACTAAACTAATAACTGCCTATGATCAACCCGCCTTAGGTGCAGTTTATAAATTAGTAGCCATTGAAGGTGGCGATGGTAAAATGGTTGATACAATTAAACTCAGTAATAATGCAGAAAAAGTATCAACACCAGGTAAGAAACAAGTATGGCGTATTACTAATAAAGTTGATGGTAAAACTGAAGGAGATTACATTGCACTATCGGATGAGGAACCTCAGAAACAAGACTCACTTTATATGTTCCATCAGCAGTATACCTATATTAATAAGTTGGTAACTAACTATAATGCACGACCAATTTTACAAGATATATTTGTTGAAGGTGAACTGGTTTATAATCAGCCAGAATTGGATGCTATTAGAGAGTATTCAAGAATTCAGTTAGATGGGTTATGGGAAGAATATAAACGTGAATTAAATCCACAAGATTACCCTGTCGATTTATCACAAAAAGCTTATGATAATAAGATGGCTATCATCCAAAAAATTAGAAATAATATGAATAATATTAAATAAGGGGTGTTAATCTTGACTGACTTACAAAAGAAAATTATTGAAACTTTGAAAGTGAAATCAAGTGTAAATATTGCAGAAGAAATTCGTATGAGTATTGATTTTATGAAAGCTTATTTATTGAAACATCCATTTTTAAAATCTTTAGTTTTAGGAATTTCTGGTGGACAAGATTCAACACTTGCTGGGTATTTAGCACAACAGGCTATTCGTGAGTTACGTGAAGAAACCGGTGATAGCAATTATCAATTTATTGCAGTTCGACTACCATACGGCAATCAATCCGATGAATCTGATGCATTAGATGCTATAAAATTTATGCAGGCAGATCAAGTGGTTCGTGTAGACATTAAAGGTGCTACCGATGAAATGGTAATAAGCTTAATGGCAAACAATCTTGAAATTTCTGATTTTAATAAAGGTAATATCAAAGCTCGTCAGCGCATGATTGCTCAATATGGGATTGCCGGGGCAAAGTCAGGTGCGGTTGTGGGAACTGACCATGCTGCAGAAGCAATTACTGGATTTTATACTAAATATGGTGACGGAGGTGCTGATATTACACCACTTTGGCGTTTGAATAAGCGCCAAGGTAGAGAGATGTTAGCTTCGTTAAATGCGCCGGAACATCTGTATTTAAAAGTACCAACAGCCGATTTGGAAGAAGACCGTCCAGCGCTACCTGATGAAGTTGCCTTAGGAGTTACTTACGATAATATTGATGATTATCTTGAAGGAAAGGTAGTTTCAAAAGAAATTAGTGATAAAATTGAAAATTGGTATTTAAAGACAGAACACAAACGACATCTGCCAATTACTGTTTATGATTCTTTTTGGAAGTAAATAGTTGCGTAAGCTGTTTCATTTCAGTTATAATTAAAGAAATCATAGGGGAGTAACTGGCGGTTATCCGCGGCAATGTCACCAACAAGAAAGTTCTTTTTCTGGTATTGCCTTAAATAGTGAGACTTATGTATGTTTAAAGTTCTGCAACATACATAGGTCTTTTTTTGTATTTTGTGAAACTATTATAAGGAGGATTACTATGACAAAAAGGATTTACGCACAATCAGTTGACGAAGTTTTAGCAGGCCAAAAGACAGATTTGGCAGGGTTAACAACCCAAGAGGTTAAAGAAAGAACAGACAAGTATGGATTGAATCAGTTGTCAGAAGGTAAACGTAAAACAATATTACAAAAATTCTTTGATCAGTTTAAAGATTTCATGATAATCGTTTTAATTGTGGCTGCGTTAATTGCGGCATCATCAGGTGAAGTTGTGGACGCAATTATCATCATGTTAGTTGTTGTTTTAAACGCTGTATTCGGTGTTTTTCAAGAATCTAAGGCTGAAGAGGCAATTAATGCGTTAAAAGAAATGTCGACACCTAACGCAAATGTAAAACGAAATGGGCAAATTGAAACTGTAAAAAGTGAAAATTTAGTACCTGGAGATATTGTTTTACTTGAAGCAGGGGATGTTATTCCAGCAGATTTACGTTTAACACAGATTGCTTCTCTTAAAATTGAAGAATCTGCTTTAACTGGTGAATCAGTACCTGTTGATAAAAGTTTAAATTTATTAAATGATGAAGATGCTGGTATTGGCGATCGCCATAATATGGCGTTTATGAATAGTAATGTAACTTATGGGCGTGGTGAAGGAATCGTTGTTGGAACAGGGATGAACACTGAAGTTGGACGTATTGCAGGAATGCTCAATTCTGCCGATGAAATGAAAACACCACTACAAGATAATCTTAACCAATTAGGTAAAACATTAACTATTTTAATATTAATTATTGCTGTTATTGTTTTCTTCGTTGGTCTACAAAATGGAGATAATAGTGTCATTGATATGTTGTTAATTGCGATTTCATTAGCTGTAGCTGCAATTCCAGAAGGATTACCAGCTATTGTTACAATTATTTTAGCACTTGGAACACAAAAGATGGCAAAAAGAAATGCGATTGTTAGAAAATTACCAGCAGTTGAAACACTTGGTAGTACTGACATTATTGCATCAGATAAGACGGGTACATTAACGTTAAATCAAATGACTGTTGAAAAAATATTTATAAATAATGAGTTATTAGATGCCGATAAGGTGGAAACAAATTTAGAAAGTCCACTATACCAGGTGATGTCTTTCAGTAATGACACAAAACAAACATCTGAGGGCAATTTAATTGGTGACCCAACAGAGACGGCTCTAATTCAATATCATTTAGATCATGGATTAGATGTGGATGCATTATTAAGCAGTGAACCTCGAGTTGCTGAAGTTCCATTTGATTCAGAACGTAAATTGATGTCAACAATTCAAAAAAATGAGGATAAATCTTTTTTTGTTGCTGTTAAGGGTGCTCCCGATCAACTATTAAAACGGGTAACACGTTATATTGAAAATGGCGAAATTAAACCGATAACTGATGCACAGCTAGATTATATTATGACTAATAATCATGATATGGCAACGCAAGCATTACGCGTGTTAGCATTCGCGTATCGTGAAATGCCTGCAATTCCAGCGGTATTAGATTCAGAAACTGTGGAAAATGATTTGATTTTTGCTGGATTAGTTGGAATGATTGATCCAGAGCGACCAGAAGCTGCTGCTGCAGTTAGCGAAGCTAAGAAAGCCGGGATCCGTCCTTTGATGATTACAGGCGATCATCGCGATACTGCCGAAGCTATTGCAGTTCGATTAGGAATTGTTGAAGCTGGACAACATGAAGCAATTATTTCTGGTTCTGAATTAGATGATTTATCAGACTCAGAATTTGAAAATAAGGTTGAACAATATTCTGTATATGCAAGGGTATCGCCTGAACATAAAGTGCGAATTGTTAAAGCATGGCAGAAAAAGAATCAAGTGGTTGCTATGACTGGTGATGGTGTGAACGATGCGCCAGCTTTGAAATCGGCTGATATTGGAATTGGGATGGGTATTACAGGAACTGAAGTATCTAAAGGTGCTTCAGATATGGTTCTCGCTGATGATAATTTTGCGACAATTGTTTTTGCTGTTAAGGAAGGACGAAAAGTCTTTTCTAATATTCAAAAATCAATTCAATATTTACTTTCTGCAAACTTAGGTGAAGTATTAACCTTGTTTGTTATGACAATGATGGGTTGGAGTATTTTGGCACCAGTCCATATTTTGTGGATTAACTTGGTAACAGATACATTTCCCGCAATTGCACTTGGTGTAGAACCTGCTGAAAAAGGATTGATGGATCAAAAACCACGTGGACGTAAATCAAACTTCTTCTCTGGTGGTGTGATGCCAAGTATTATTTATCAAGGTATCTTAGAAGGGGCTATAACATTATTTGTTTATTGGTTGGCTTTAACGTATCCTGTTCATATGGGTGATAAATTAATTCATGCAGATGCTTTAACAATGGCTTTTGCAACATTAGGATTAATTCAGTTATTCCATGCATTCAATGTTAAATCAATCCATGGGTCAATCTTCAACCGTAATATCTTTAAAAATGTGACGTTTAATTGGTCAATTTTGGCATCATTTGCGTTGCTCGCAGCAACTATTTTAATCCCCGGATTAAATAAAATGTTCCATGTTAGCCATTTAGATATGTATCAATGGGGTATTGTTTTAGCGGGATCATTCTCAATTATTGTGATTGTTGAAATTGTGAAGCTTGGCCAACGATTATTCAGAAAAAATAAATAAAAGGAAGTTTATATCTTGAAAAAAAGAGTTAATGTAAATTATTATATCAATGCGTTAAATGATGTTGCGCAAGCAACTGAAGAAATGGGTAATTCTTTAAATG
Source organism: Dellaglioa sp. CoH-55-MRSF-6 (assembly GCF_056782215.1). The sequence goes on along the minus strand of NZ_JBXAYJ010000007.1, from coordinate 48,643 downwards.
ATCATTACGAAGTAATGGAAAAAGCCATTACTGCAGGTGACTTTTCTATTGTTTCAGATGATGAATTCACAACTACTAAAGAAAAATTTGTTGAAGGTACAGCAAGTTACCAAGAAAATTTAAGCAAATTAGATGATTTACAAGTACCCATTCCTGTTTTGGGAAAACATAAAAAATTAATTAGTGGTTATCGTACTTTTGTTGAAGGTTGCGATGAGATGACAAGTAGTATTAATGTTGAGAAACATCTTGTCGAGGTTGATGCATTTAAAGCTTCAGAAGAAAAACAAGATAAAGGAATGACGCAAACAACTGATATGATGCAACGTATCATGCAACAAATTTTAGGTTAAATTTAATTAAAGAGATTGATATTAGGAATGGTTGTACTGACGCCTATTATTAGTCTCTTTTTTATGAACAAAAAATATTCGAATTGAGGTCGTTATCATGGAAAAAAACATTATGCCGTTAGTATTAAAAGAGCTAAATCAGTATCGAGAAAAACAAATTAACGCAGTTTTAGGGATGCTTGATGAAGGAAATACTGTTCCATTTATTGCACGATATCGAAAAGAAAGAACAGATAGTTTAGACGAAGTTCAAATTCGTGAAATTGAGACAACTTATAAACATGTTGAGAGTTTAGAAAAACGTAAAGCAGAAGTTATCCACATAATTGAAGAACAAGGTAATTTAACAGAAGCTTTAAAAAATAAAATTAGTTTAGCAAAAAAATTGCAACAGATTGAAGATTATTATTTACCTTTTAAACAAAAACGTCGTACTAAGGCCACTATTGCCAAAGAGGCTGGATTAGAACCATTTGCCAAATGGTTGTTGACATTCCCCCAAACAGCAGCTGAAATTAATCAGAAAGCAAGCACATTTATTAATGTTGATGCTGAAATTTTAACTGAAGAAGACGTTTTTGCTGGGGTACATGAAATTTTAGCTGAAGCATTTGGTGAAAGTGCCGAATATCGTGAGTGGATTCGTAAAGTAACTCAAAAAGATAGTTTGTTTGAAGCAAAAGTTAAAGCTGAAGAAAAAGACGAAAAAGGTATTTATCGTGATTACTATGAGTTTAGTGAATCTTTAAAATCAGTCGTTCCGCATCGTGTACTGGCAATTAATCGTGGTGAAAAAGAGGGAATCTTAAAAGCTTCCGTTGTTGTACCAGAACAAGCAATTATGACATTTATGCATTTTAGAATTATTGGGAAAAATAGTGGTGACGCTGTACCAATCATTGAAAATGCGTATCAAGATAGTTATAAACGCTTTATTAAACCATCAATTGAGCGTGAAATTCGTAAAGGTATGACAGAGGTTGCTGAAGAACAAGCTATTAATGTGTTTGGGGATAACTTATACCATTTACTTATGCAAGCACCATTAAAAGGGAAAGTTGTTTTAGGTTTTGATCCAGCCTATCGAACAGGCTGTAAGTTAGCCATCGTGGATGGTACAGGTAAATTCTTAGACAAATTGGTAATTTATCCACATAAACCTGCAAATGGTGAAAAACGTGCCGCAGCTGCTGGACAATTTAAACAGTTCCTTGAAAAATACCAAGTTGAAATGATTGCAATTGGAAATGGAACAGCAAGTCGAGAATCTGAACAATTTGTTTCAGATATTTTAAAAGAAATCGAACGGCCAATTTTTTATGTCATTGTAAATGAGGCTGGGGCATCGGTTTATTCAGCTAGTCAAGCAGCTCGTGATGAATTCCCAGAACTTCACGTTGAAGAACGCTCTGCTATTAGTATCGGCCGTAGATTGCAAGATCCTTTGGCTGAATTAATTAAGATTGATCCTAAATCTGTTGGAGTCGGTCAGTATCAACATGATGTTGCTGAAAAAAAATTGGATGCACAGTTAGATGTCGTGATTGAAGATGCTGTGAATAAAGTTGGGGTTAATTTAAATACAGCTAGTTCAGAGCTATTAACAAAAATTTCTGGATTAAATTTAACAATTGCTAAAAATGTTGTTACTTATCGTGACGAAAATGGTAAATTTACGAAGCGTCAACAACTTAAGAAAGTACCACGCTTAGGACCAAAAGCTTATGAACAAGCAATTGGATTTTTACGTATTGTTTCTGGGGATAACATTTTAGATAATACTGATATTCATCCTGAAAGTTATCCACTAACAAAGATTTTGTTGAAAGAATTGGGGATAAAAATAACTAATTTGGGTAAAACTGAGACAAATGACCAATTAGCACAGACAAATGCTGAAAATTTGGCACAAGTTGTGGGTAGTGGTGTGGAAACAGTAGCAGATATTCTAGCTAGTTTACAAAAACCAGGCCGTGATTTACGTGACGATATGCCGGCACCGTTACTACGACACGATGTGTTAACAATTGAGGACTTAGAACCCGGCATGTCATTACAAGGAACCGTTCGGAACGTAATTGATTTTGGTGCGTTTGTAGATATTGGTGTTAAACAAGATGGACTTGTCCACATTTCACAATTAACAGATAAGTTCGTTAAGAAACCAAGTGAAGTGGTTGCGGTTGGGGACATAGTTACAGTGTGGGTAATGGAAGTTGATTTGAAACGTAATCGCGTTCAGTTAACAATGAAACGACCAACGGATAAATAAGATGACTGATTTTGAATTAACAGCTTTAGTTCAAAACTTATCCACAACTTTTTTTAAGCAGCCATTTATCCACAAAGCAACATTTAATAAAAGACTACGAACGACGGGTGGACGGTATCGATTAAATGACCATAATATTGAAATTAATCCTAAAATGCTGACGGAACATGGTGAGGATATTTTAATAGGTGTTATCAAGCATGAATTATGTCATTATCATCTGCATATTGCTAAAAAGGGTTATCAACATCGTGATCATGATTTCAAACAGCTACTGACAATTGTAGGTGGTAGCCGGTTTGCCCCTCTTGGTCCAAAACAGGCTAAAAAGAAAAGAGTTATTCACTATCAATGCTCTAATTGTGGACAACAGTATCAACGACAAAGAAAAATTAACCTGTCACGCTACGTTTGCTCGAAGTGTCGAAGTAAGTTAATTTTAATGGAATACTAATTTATTTTAAATGGGACTTGTAACAAGGAACAATTTTTGCTACAATTATGATTGTTCTTGCGAGTATGGCGGAATTGGCAGACGCGTCAGACTAAGGATCTGGTGGGATAATATCCCGTGATGGTTCGAATCCATTTACTCGCATAATAGTTTTACTTAAAAGCACTCGACCTTGTTACTATGGGGTTTAGTGCTTTTTTTAATGAAAGATTGCCATACTGGCGTATTATGAAATTAAAGAATTATTAAGCGTTAATTATTTTGGTGTCTTAATTTTGCGATTATTGATAAAATAGAATGAATTAAACTTAACGACTGGGAGAATGGGTAAATTGAATAATTATGTCAAAATAAAAAATATGGCACATTTTGTGCCGGAACGAATTGTGACAAATAATGAATTAGCTAAATTTATGCCAACCTCGGATGAATGGATAGTGGCGCATACTGGGATTAAAACACGACACTATGCAATTGATGAAAATACATCAGATTTGAGTACAAAAGTAGCAAATGAACTTTTACTTAAATCTGGGTATGAAGCCACAGATATTGATTTAATTATTATTTCCACAATTTCGCCAGACGCCTTAACACCATCGACAGCTGCGATTGTTCAAGGAAATATTGGCGCAATGAACGCCTTTGCTTTCGATATTAGCGCTGCTTGTGCGGGATTTATATTTGCTATGAGTACCGCAGAAAAGTTTTTACGTACAGGGCAATACAAACGGGCAATTGTGATTAGTGCAGAAGTTAACTCAAAAATGATGGATTTTAAGGATCGAACAAGCGCTGTATTTTTTGGAGACGGTGCAGGTGGTGCTCTTCTTGAAGCCTCAAATAATTCAGCGGATGAAAGCTTTATTGCTGAAAAAATAGAAACAAATGGGCAAAAAAAGGATGTTATTCATAGTGGACGTATTGAACCATTAAGTGATGTTAATGAAGATAATTATCCAACAATAGATGCATTTTTCCAAGAGGGACGAGATGTGTTTGAATTTGCTACAACAGTTGTGCCTAATCAGATGAAACAATTACTTAAAGATAATAAGTTAAAAACAAGTGATATTGATTTGGTTGTTTGCCATCAAGCAAATTTAAGAATTATTGAAACAATTGCTGATGAGTTAGGGATGCCAATTGAAAAATTTGCAACAAGTGTTATTCATCACGGAAATACATCTTCAGCCGGGATTCCAATGGCCCTAAATGAAGCAATTCAACAAGGGTTTACGGGTGGTACAGTTTTATTAACTGGATTTGGAGCTGGCTTAGCATATGGAAGTTTACTAATAAAAATTTAAGGTGTGTGCAAATTAATGAAATTTAATGAAATTAATCAATTATTAGATAAAATTGCGACAATGCCATTTTCTCATGTTGAAATTGAAGATGGTGACTTTAAAGTAGTTGTAGATCAAGAAAAAACAGCCGAAAAAATAAAAGTAGCAACAAATATACAAGAAGATGATAGTGACACCATTTTTATCGTTAAAAGCCCACTTGTTGGGTTAGTTCATTTTGATAAAATGGGAACAATTGGGACTAAAATTATTAAAAAGCAGGTTATTGCTCAAATTGAAAGTATGAAATTATACAATGATATCCAATCGCCAGTGACAGGTATCGTACTTGAACAACTAGTAGATGATGGTGAATTAGTCGAATTTGATCAAGAGTTACTTAAAATTAGAATAGATGGATAGGTGAGTCATTTGTTTCGAAAAATTTTAATAGCGAATCGTGGAGAAGTGGCTGAACGAATTATTCGCGCTTGCCAAAAATTAAATATACAAACGGTCGCTATTTATTCAACAGTGGATGCACAAAGTCGATTTGTTGAACTTGCTGATGAAAAAATTTGCATTGGGCCAGCCTTAGCAAAAGATTCTTATTTAAATCGAGAGAGTATATTGATGGCAGCATTAAGTTTAAATGTTGATGCAATTCATCCAGGATACGGGTTTCTATCAGAAGATGCGCATTTTGCACAAATGTGTATGGAATGTGGTATTACTTTTATTGGTCCGGAAGCGGAATTAATCCAGCAACTAGCAGATAAAGATAAATCTCGTTTGTTAGCAATTGAGAAAGGGGTACCCGTTATTCCTGGATCTGATTTAATTACTTCTAACGAAGAATTGATTGAGCAAGCAAATAAAATTGGATTCCCACTATTAATTAAAGCTTCACATGGCGGAGGCGGCAAGGGTATCAGAGCAGTTGAAAGGAAATCTGATTTGTTATCTGGCGCTGAGATTGTTCAGCAAGAAGCAAAGGCTTCTTTTGCTGAGGGAAGTTTTTATCTTGAAAAAAAATTGATAAACGCGCGGCATATAGAAGTGCAAATTATCGGTGATGGGCACCATGTTCAAGTGTTAGGAAATCGGGATTGTAGCTTGCAAAATCACCGACAAAAAGTGATTGAAGAAAGCCCATCAGTTGTCTTAACTAGTGAGCAACAAAGCCAACTCTACTATTTTACGCGTCAGTTAATCAAAAATTTACATTACGTTGGATTAGGAACTGTAGAATTTTTATTTGCGAATAATCAATTTTATTTTTTAGAAATGAATACACGATTGCAAGTCGAACATGGTGTTACTGAAGAAACTGTTAAAATGGATGTTGTTCAACAACAGTTGTTAGTTGCTGAAGGTAAAGAAGTATTGAATAATGATGTAGAAATGAATGGACATGCAATCGAATGTCGATTATCCTTAATTCCAAGTGTGAAAACTAAAATTACATGTTTTGATTTTCCTAAAGATATTCGAATTGAAACGGGTTATGGTGTCGGTGACACCATCTCTGCTTTCTATGACGGACTATTAGCAAAAATTATTTGTCATGCTGAAACGAGAGAATTAGCTATTTTAAAAATGCAAAAATCACTTGAATCAATTTATATTTCAGGAATTGAAACTAATTTAACGCAATTAAAAATAATTATAAAATCACAAGAATTTATTGAAAATACCATTTCAATTGATAGCAAAATTTAAAGGCGGTGGCGGTAATGAGTCATTATCCAAAGACAAATCAATGGCAAAAGTGCCGAAATTGTGGGACGCATTTACATGAAAGTGAATGGGCACCTTATTTTATTTGTCCTAAATGCCAAACTTATAAACGCTTGACTGCTATGGAGAGAATTGCTATTTTAACAGATGAAAACGGTTTTGAGGTAATAAATGTAGCAAATAAAACAGAAAATAAAGCACAATTTCCAGGTTACTCAGAAAAACTGGAACGTGCTAAGCGTTCAACGACATCTGATGAAGCCGTTATTGTCGGTGAAGGTAGCATTGATCAACAACCATTGATTTTAGCAGTAATGGATAGTTTTTTTATGATGGGATCATTGAATACGACGGCAGGGACTAGAATTAAGTTAGGGATGCAAGTCGCATTAGATAAACGACTGCCATTTGTAATCGTTACTGCTTCTGGTGGTGCAAGAATGCAAGAGGGAATTTATTCGTTATTACAAATGAATTCGATTCTTTACATGAAACAAAAACTAGATAATGCAGGGTTATTAGTCATGTCCCTATTGACGGATCCAACAATGGGTGGTGTCAGTGCTAGCTTTGCACTAAATAACGATATTGTATTAGCTGAAAAACAAGCTAAAATTGGCTTTGCTGGTGAAAGAGTGATTAAACAGACGACAAATGAAAAGCTACCTGCTAATTTTCAAACAGCAGAAGGTTTATATGAAAATGGATTTGTTGATCAGGTTATTGATCGGAAAAACATAAAACAGATTCTTAGTCAGCTACTACTATTACACGTGTGAGGGGATATTAAAAATGGACTCAGATTTTTTAAAAAAAGTTCGATCGAATGATAGATTAAGTGCTAAATTTATTATTTCTAGTCTATTTGATGTGTTTTTCGAAAATCATGGTGATCGAGTTGGCGAAGAGGATGCTTCCATTATTGGTGGGATTGGACTTTTTCATAAGTGCCCAGTGACAGTTATTGGCATTAATCGGGGCGTAAATTTAGAAGAACGTTTAGCCTATAATTTTGGTGCCGTGAAGCCAAGTGGGTATCGAAAAGCAATGCGATTACTAAATGAAGCTGAAAAATTTAAGCGACCTGTTGTAACGCTAATTAATATGCCCGGCGCAGATGCCAGCGTTAAATCAGAACAAACAGGACAGAGCTATATTATTTCTGAAATGATTTTAAAAATGGGTGCATTACAAGTGCCGAATATTGCCATTTTTTTAGGTGAAGGTCAAAGCGGTGGTGCACTGGCTTTAGCAAATGCAAATGCTATTATGATGGTTGAAAATAGCTTATTTTCAGTAGCATCTCCAGAAGCCGTTAGTGCTATTTTGAAGAAAACTAATCCAAATGAGATTGAAACAAGTTTGCCAATGACGGCTACTGAGTTATTTAATATTGGATTGATTGATGTGGTATTGCCAGAAACTAATCAGGCAGCAACAATAAGTCTAATGGACAGTAGTCTAAATGAATTGCTGAAGAACCTAGCGACTAAATCATCTAATGAACTTATTGAACAAAGAGAAATGAAATACCAAAAGTTTTTAGAAAATTGGTAAAAAAGAAACGGACCTCAAATTTTAATTGAGGTCCGTTTCTTTTTTATATCTATTTATTTAGAGAGTTGCTGTTCTAAACTAGTAAAGGCTTGTGTTGATTTGTTTAAACCTAATTGAGAACGAATAGCATTTGAGACGCGTTTCTTTTCAGTCGATGTTGGAACTTCATATGAAAGACCATCAACATCTGTACTTACTCCTTGCAAGAAATCAGAGTGAATTGATTCTGTAGCGGCGCTGTAGTTTGTTTCTACTGTGAGCATATCATTAAAACTAAGATCAGTTACCATGTTTCCGTCAATTGTTTTTAATAATTTTTTGTAGTTTGCGAGTGAATTTACAGATTTAGCTTTTCCGGTAATTGCTGTAATAATCTGTTTTTGACGTTTTTGACGGCCATAATCACCTAGTGGATCTGAATGACGCATTCGCGTATAAGCTAAGGCTTGTTTGCCGTTTAAATGGATTGTCTTACCTTTTTTATAATGAGTTCCTTCAAGTTTAAATGAAAGTAATGGTTTGACATCAACACCACCAACGGTATCAACAATTTTCTTTAATCCATTCATGTTAATTAACATATAATAATCAATTGGGATATCTAATAAATTTTGAACAGTATTAACAGCAGATGTTGAACCATCTTTGCCACCATAGGTATAGGCACTGTTTATTTTTGAAGAGCTTTCATCACTTCCGTCAATTTTAACTTGAGTATCACGAGGAATACTTGTTAAGGTAGTTTTATTTGTTGTTGGATTAACTGTTGCAACGATCATTGTATCCGTGCGTCCTGTATCACTTCGACCAAGTGCGCCAGTATCAGTCCCCATTAATAGAATTGAAAAAGGTTTTTTCTCACTCAAAATACTGGAAACATTTCTTAATTTTTTTGCTTTGGTTTTCTTGTAAGTTTTTGCGACGGTATCTTCAGTATGTGTGAATACTGAATAGGCATATACACCTCCAGAAGCAATACCTAAAATCATAATTATCAATAGTGTCCACAGTATTGGATGCTTATTTTTATTGCTTTGAGAACTGCCTTTTATTGGAGATGGCATTCCCAAGTTATTATTTTTAGCCATATTTATTCATACCTTTCATTACATTAATTAAGCTGATTATACGATAAAAAAAGGGATAAAAAGCAAAAAAAATTTTTTCTTACGGTATTATTAAATAATTGAAAAAATGTAAAAGAATGAAAAGGACAACTTTGATTAATTAAGTAATGTTAAATCAGTGAAAAACGACTAATTGTATTACGCTTTTGTCATTTTAATATAGAACTCGTAAATGCCTATTTAACAACAAATAAGAGGGATAAAAACAATGGAAATGGCCTTTTGTAACATTTGTGTAATCATACTGAAATTAAAAGATGTAAATTAAATTCGAATGTAAACTAACCGTAATGGTATGTACCTAAGAACCGTGCTATTCTATTCTAGTCGAGAAAAACGAATACGCTAAAATTAAATAATAATTATGAAATCAACTAGGAGAGTGCCTTTTGAAAATTAATAGTAAAATTGCTAAAGTAATGATGATGACAGCTACACTTATTGGAATGAGCGCAGTTGCAGAACAAGCTAACGCTTCAGATAGTGTAACTGAACTAACAAGCACGATTGCTAAATTAAATAGCAAGAGCACTAAAGTTGCTGCAAAATTAGCAACAATTAATAGTGAAATTACTTCAACTCAAGCTGAAGTTAAGGATGCTAAAGATACAGCTGCAAAACTTGAATCAGATCAATACAAATTAGGTAAGAAGATCAGCAGATTAAATGTTGAAATTTCACAAAGAGATTCACAATTAGCTGATCAAACACGTGCTTTACAAGTTGATGGAAGTACAGCAAGCATGGTTGAATTTGTTTCAGATTCAAAAAGTGTTGTTGATGCCTTCAAACGTGTGGGAACAGTTACAACATTAGTTGGTGCTGGTCAAAAAGCTGCTAAACAACAAAAAGCTGATAAAGCAGAAGTTAAATCTTCTAAAGTTGAATTAGATGAAAAGGCTGCAGATCAACAAAAAACAGTTAAAGAATATACAAACAAACAAGCTGAACTAGCGGTTAAACAAGCAAACGCAAATACATTAAAAGCACAAATTGATACAAAAAAATCAGATACACAATCATCTATCGATAAAGCAAAAGCAGCAGAAAAAGCTGCTGAAAAAGCAGCAGCAGAAACTAAAGCAGCAAATGAAAAGAACGATGCAGCAGCAGCAGATGCAGCTGCATCAAAAGCAACTGAAGCTGCAAGTACAGATACTTCAAGTAATAAAGCAGTAAAAAGCTCAAATACTTCAGCTTCAAGTGAAAAAGCTGTCACAACTTCAACTACAAATAGTTCAAGTAAAAAAGCAGCAACAAGTGCTGTGAGTGCTTCAAGTCTTGATACAAGTAGTATTACTGCTCTAGCAAGATCATTAACAACAAAGAGCATCCCATATGTATGGGGCGGAAAATCATTGAGCGGTTTTGATTGTTCAGGATTTACTAGTTATGTTTATGCTCATGCTGCTGGAAAATCTATTGGTGGCTACACTGTTGCTCAAGAAGGACAAGTTAGCTATGAATCAGTTTCTCAAGCACAACCTGGAGACTTACTTTTCTGGGGATCAAAAGGATCATCATACCATGTTGCTATCTACTTAGGTGGAAGTCAATTTGCTGAAGCTCCAACTGAAGGACAAAATGTTAAAATTAGCACAATGAGTGCTTACTGGAAACCAGATTTTGCTGGTCGAGTAAAATAAATAATTAAAAGACTTAAGACAACAATGTTGTTTTAAGTCTTTTTTGTTATAATGAGTATTAATGAAGAGTGAAGAAGGTTTTAATAATGGTTGAATTAGTCATGGTAAGACATGGTGAGAGTCTAGCAAATCAAAATAATGAATACACCGGTTGGACAGATGTTCCATTAACGGCTAAGGGCATCGCTGAAGCTAGAGTTGCAGGAACAGTTATTCTTAATACAAATATTCAATTTTCACAGGTTCATACATCTGTCTTAAAACGAGCTATTAAAACGAGTAATATTATGATGGAAGAAATGAATCAACTTTGGATTCCAATACAGAAAAATTGGCGTCTTAATGAACGACATTATGGTGCCTTGCGCGGTTTAAATAAAGATGAAACCAAACGTATCTACGGTATTAAACAAGTAGCCCAATGGCGCCGTAGTTATACGACTATCCCACCTAGTTTATCTGTACCTGATAATGATAGACGGTACAAGCAACGTGTTAAAAGTAGCTTACCAACATCAGAAAGCTTAGAAATGGCATTTAAACGGATTTTACCTTACTGGCAAGATGTCATTGCCCCAGAGTTAAGACAAGGTAATAACCAGTTGATTGTCGCACATGGCAGTACACTTAGGGTATTGATAAAATATTTAGAAAATATTTCAGATGCAGATATTGATGGCGTTGAGGTTCCGAATGGTGTCCCTATTTGGTATACATTAAATGATGATTTAACAATTAAAAGCAAAAAAATTTTAACACAAAAAAAGTAACAACAATTCAATATTGTTGTTACTTTTTTAATTATGCTAATGCACCCATTGGATCCCAAGGAGCAAGGACTTTAGGTTCTTCTTTTAGAATAGCTTGTAATTTTTCTGGTAAGAATTTTTTGTTAACGACAACTTGATAACAATATTCTTCCATCCAGTCATCACTCATAACGAAGAAGCCTTTATTACCAACTTTTTCGCCCCATGAGTTTTCAACTTTCCATTTGGTTGCTTGATCATTAACCAAATCAACACCTGTTAGAACCATAGCATGAGTCATTAGACTCTCACCGTAATCAAGGCGTTCAGCTTTTGATAAAGCTAGATCAATATTGAACAATTCATCTTTATGATAAAGTTCAGTATCCATAATACCAATTTGGCGTTCAGACGATTGACCAACATCACAACCGAACCAGACGCTCTCGCCAGATTGTAATTGTTTGATGGCAACATCTCTAAAATCAGCCATGTTAATGTTTAAATGGCGAATAGGACGCCCATCAACAACATTTCCAAGACGATCAACTGTGTACATATTATTGTAAGGTTTATCATCTGTTGGACCATTAATGATTGAGACGTATTCATCTAAGTCCCAACCGATAAATTTTTCATAGAATGTTTTTGGTGTTAAATTTTTATCAATATGATATTCATTATCAGAATCACGATATTCAAAGTCAAATGTTGCAGGAGGTTCACCAAAACTGTATGCTAATAAACGATAAATTTCAGTAAGTTTAGCTTCTTTGACGACTTCAATTTCTTTTGAACTTGTTCCGGCAGCAACGAGTTCACGTAAATCAACAGCATCTTTTCTTAATTTTAAGTTTAAAGTTGAATTGATTTCGCTTGATTTAGAACTATTATATGTTTCAGGCATCACAGATTGAGGAACAACACCATATTTTTCAATAATTGCAACGATCATATCCCATTGGCCGCCATCTTGTTGTGGAGTTGTCATTAACCATGAAACGGTACGGTCACTAGTTGGTTTATCAGCTGTTTCAAGAACATTTTGATAAAAGTAATTTGCTTTTTCAAGTTTATCCCAGAAGTAAGTGAAATTTTGTGACAATTCAAAATCTTTGGCAACTTTAAAATTTGTTTTCATGTCATGACGCATTGTATTTAATGCGGCGAACATCCAACAACGACCTGATTGCTTTTGGTTAGAAACATTACCAACATCCAGATCAATTGAGAAAACAGGTTCCATTTTAGCTTGGGCTTTTAAATCGTAACTATTTGCTAAAATACCATTTTTTGTAACGGCACGTTCAATAACTTCATGGCTTTCACGTGCATGTAAATTTTTTTGGAATTTTGCGAGTTGTTCTGAACTAATTGATTGTGTCAAAAAAATCACACTCCTATATAAGATTTAAGTACTGTGGCTATTATAATATATCTCGTTAGATTAGTAAACAATGTTAAAAAGAAAAGAAAATTCTCATTTTTAAATAAAATCAATTTGCGTATTTAAAAAGAGCCAATAAAAATTAGCTCTTCTTTAGAATTATTTAATTGTAAAGGTGTCAGAACGTGCGTGTAAAACTTCAGGACCATCTTGACGTCCAACGATAACCGTATTTACACAATCTAAAAATAGACCTTGTTCTACAACACCAACTTGTTTAGCTAAATAATCTTGTATGCTAGCAGGATCGTTTATTTCACCTAAATATAAATCGATGACAAAATTTTTAGAGTCAGTTAAAACATTTTCATTATCAACAGTTCTAAATTTGGGATTAAATCCTTTAGCTTCTAATTTTTTGAATAATTGATGACTACCGTAAGGGATAACTTCAACGGGAAGAGGGAATTTACCCAACGTATGAACCATTTTACTTTCATCAACAATCCACATATTTTGATTTGAATTAATAGCAACAATTTTTTCAAATAAATGAGCAGCACCGCCACCTTTAATACCTTGGAAATGGTCATCAATTTCATCTGCACCATCAATTGTTAAATCAATGTGGTCAACTTCATCAACTGATTTAACTGGAATACCAAGTGATTTTGCTTGTTCTTCAGTTCTAATTGATGTTGAAACACCGATAATTGATAAGTTTTCATTTTTAACACGTTGACCTAATGCATCTACCATAAATTTAACGGTTGAGCCTGTACCAAGTCCAACAACCATACCGTCTTTAATAAACTCGACAGCTTTTTGTCCAACTAATTTTTTTAAATTGTCTTGATTCATGTGTGTCACTCTCCTATTTTTTATTTAGGTGTATAAATTAATTCTAAAAGTTCTGGATGTTCACTAAAATAAAACTTTGTATAAGGGCATAATGGTAAAATAGTTTGCTGATTTAGAATAACTTGTTTAATTAAGTAATCAGTTGTACTTTTTGCAAGCCCTTGATGACGCTGATTGTCAGCTACCCAAGTATGTTCAATGACCATTGTCTGATTAGCATTAATCATGGTAAAACTAATTCGACTAATTAACTCGTCATTAACGTTGTACACGCGTAAATCGGTTTCATTTAGTTGGAAATCCATTTGAACACCTTCCCTTTGAATGTAATTATACCATTAAAAAATGCCCAAAAACTAGCCATTTATGTCATAAATGAGGTAAGATAAAAAGTAAACAGATTACGGGGATAAACAAATGAAAACAAGAGGATTTGAAATTGTTACTAAATATGCAGGGAAAATTGACTTACCCGTTCGATCAACAACAACTTCGGCAGGATATGACTTAGCTGCAGCTGAAGATTTTACATTACCTTCAATCTGGAAAAGTGGATTTTTAAAGGTTTTATGGCTAATTAGGCATCGTGAATCGGTGGCTGAAGAAGAGCTCATTCAAGCAAATAAAATTTTGAAACCTTATTTAATTCCCACAGGAATTAAAGCGTATATGCTAGATAATGAATTTTTATTATTAGCAAATCGTTCAAGTAGCCCCTTAAAACGTGGACTGATTTTACCAAATGGAATTGGTGTTATTGATTCTGATTACTATAATAACGAAAAAAATGAAGGTGAAATTTTCATACAAATTGTTAATTTTAGTTTAAAAGATCAAATGGTAAAAAAAGGAGATCGGATAGGCCAAGGGATTTTTATGCCCTATTTAACTGTTGATAATGAAAAGGTGACCGCTACAAAACGTATTGGCGGATTTGGTTCATCAGGTAAATAGTTATTATAGAATGATTAAGAATTTCAATTGAAATTACAGGTTGTCGTTTATGTGATAAAATATTAACAATAGAATTTATAATGAAAGGGTGGGGAGTTTGTATGGCAAAAGTAAAAACGCAATTTGTATGTCAAAACTGTGGATACACCTCACCAAAGTATTTGGGTCGTTGCCCTAACTGTAACGAATGGAACACGATGGTAGAAGAGCGTGAACAATCACAAAAAGCAGATCGTAAAGCTCGTGTCAGTTTTACTGGAGCTTCTGTTAAACCAGAACTATTAGATGATATCTCAATGGCAGAACAAGAACGTGTTGAAACTGAGTTAGGTGAATTAAATCGTGTTCTTGGTGGTGGTGTTGTACCCGGGTCATTAGTTTTAATTGGTGGTGATCCAGGCATTGGTAAATCAACATTACTTTTACAAGTTTCTGGTCAACTAAGCCAAACTGGCGGAACTGTCTTATATGTTTCTGGTGAAGAAAGTGCTGTTCAGATTAAAATGCGTGCACAGCGCCTCGGTGTTGGAGGTCAGAAATTTTATCTTTACCCTGAAACAGATATGGGTAATATTCGTCAAAATATTGAGACATTAAATCCTGATTACGTAGTCATTGACTCAATTCAAACAATGCAAGAACCAGAAATGTCTGCTGCAGTTGGCAGTGTTTCTCAAATTCGAGAAGTAACTGCTGAATTATTACAAATTGCTAAAACGAATGGTATTACGATTTTTATTGTTGGACATGTAACAAAAGGTGGTGCAATTGCTGGTCCCAAAATTTTGGAACATATGGTTGATACAGTCCTTTATTTTGAAGGAGATATGCATCACACGTTCCGTATTTTACGCGCTGTTAAAAACCGATTTGGTTCAACAAATGAAATTGGAATTTTTGATATGCGTGAAGGTGGGTTATTTGAAGTTGCAAACCCATCAGAAATTTTCTTAGAAGAACGTTTGGCTGGCGCAACAGGTTCTGCTATTGTTGTATCTATGGAAGGAACACGACCTATTTTGGTTGAAGTTCAAGCATTAATCACACCAACAGTTTACGGAACGGCGAAGCGTACAACTACAGGGCTTGATCACAATCGTGTGTCATTAATAATGGCCGTTCTTGAAAAACGTGCAAGTTTATTATTACAGAACCAGGATGCTTATCTTAAGGCGGCTGGTGGCGTAAAATTAGATGAACCAGCTATTGATTTAGCGATTGCTGTTAGTATTGCGTCAAGTTATCGAGATAAAGAAACAGACCCTGCAGACAGTTTTGTAGGTGAAATTGGATTGACTGGTGAAATTCGACGTGTTAATCGGATTGAACAACGGGTTGCTGAAGCACAAAAGCTTGGATTTAAACGAATTTTTATTCCTAAAAATAATTTATCAGGATGGACACCACCTAAAGGAATTACAGTTGTTGGTGTTGCTACACTAAGCGAAGCACTAAAAGTAGTGTTTAGTTAGAAAGGAGGAGTTGTCAATGCGTAGAAATATTATTAAAGGTGTTGTTGCACTAGTCGGCGGTGGAATTGGTGTTAGTT
This sequence comes from Dellaglioa sp. CoH-55-MRSF-6, assembly GCF_056782215.1. Next base: position 32,705 of record NZ_JBXAYJ010000007.1, on the reverse strand, counting down.
TGCTACCACTTTTTTGGAAATTAGTGAGTATTGCGGAGATTGGTATATTAAATAATAGTGTTGTTAATTTTTTAATAGGTGTCGGTTTAGCTCTTATTCTATCTTTATTTATCATAACGCCACTAGAAAAATTACTGGCAAATATTGAAAATTATTTAACTAATCAAAGCCCAATGATGCTACTAACAGCGAGTGTTTCAACTATTGTTGGTATGGTTATTGCAATTTTAATCTCAACACCATTCTATCGATCAGAAATATGGCTATTGAACACAATTGTACCCGTTTTGTTACTATTTTTACTTGGATACTTGGGTTTTGTTATAGGAACTAATCGTTTGGAGGATTGGCGTAAATTATTTGCATCAAAAAATAAGAAAAGTGATGTCGTTGAAAGTAGTTTACTAGACCGTAATGTCAATGATAATTATCATGAATATAAAATATTAGATACAAATATCTTAATTGATGGCCGGATTTATGATTTGATTAAAACTGGCTTTATTGAAGGAACATTATTAGTTCCTAATTTTGTTTTATATGAACTCCAATATATTGCAGATTCAGCTGATAGTATCAAACGTGTTCGGGGTCGTAGAGGATTAGATATTTTAAATAAACTTCAAGATGAAAAAATCATGCCGATTGAAATGTATGAAGGTGATTTTGAAGAAATTGAAGAAGTAGATAGTAAGTTAATTAAATTAGCTAAAACGATTGATGGGGTTATTGTCACAAATGATTTTAATTTAAACAAAGTTAGCGAATTTCAAAATGTCCAGATTTTGAATGTAAATGCACTAGCTAAATCATTGAAACCTCGGGTTATTCCTGGAGAACAATTACATGTTATGGTAATAAAAAATGGTTCTGAGCGTCAACAAGGTGTTGCTTATTTGGATGATGGAACAATGGTTGTCGTGGAAGAAGGAAAGTATTTCCTAAACAAATCAATTGACGTTGTCGTTACAAGTGCACTTCAAACGGATGCTGGAAGAATGATTTTTGCAAAACCATTACATTCAATGAAAAAAATAAACGATAAGAAATAAAGTCAATACTAAGATTATTGGCTTTATTTTTTATCCGATTCATTGTAAACTAGATTAGTTGAATAAAGCCTTAAATAAACGGTTTATATCGTAGTAACTAAATACAGAAAAAAGAAAGAGGCGTTATCATGGCTAAAAATAAAATTCGTGTCAGATATGCACCAAGTCCAACTGGACATTTACACATTGGAAATGCTCGTACCGCTCTATTTAATTACTTATTTGCGAGAAGTCAAAAGGGTACTTTTGTTATCCGTATTGAAGATACTGATACAAAGAGAAATATTGCTGATGGTGAACGCAGCCAACTAGATAACTTAAAATGGTTAGGCATGGATTGGGATGAAGGTCCTGACAAACCAGGAGAATTTGGTCCTTATCGTCAATCAGAACGTAAAGATATCTATTTACCATTAATCCAAGAATTAGTGGATAAAAATTTAGCTTACGAGTCATATAAAACAGAAGATGAACTCGAAGCAGACCGTGATGCTCAAAAAGCACGTAATGAAATGCCACATTATGAATACGAATATGCAGGTATGTCTGATGATGAGATTACTGCTAAAATTGCAGAGTCAAAAGCTGCCGGTTTAACACCTGTTATTCGTTTCCGTGTTCCAGCAAACAAAAAATACGAATTTAAAGATATTGTTAAAGGTGAAATTACCTTTGATTCCAATACTATTGGTGGCGATTTTGTTATTCAAAAACGTGATGGTATGCCAACATATAACTTTGCTGTTGTTGTTGATGATCACTTGATGGAAATTACGCATGTTCTTCGTGGGGATGACCATATTGCCAATACGCCTAAGCAATTGATGATTTATGAAGCATTTGGCTGGGATGCACCTATCTTTGGACATATGACATTAATTATCAATACAGAAACAGGAAAAAAATTAAGTAAACGTGATGAAAATGTTCTCCAATTCATTGAACAATATCGTGAATTAGGCTACTTGCCAGAAGCTATGGTAAACTTCATTACCTTATTAGGCTGGTCACCAGTTGGCGAAAGTGAAATTTTCTCTCGCCAAGAATTGATTAAAATGTTTGATCCTAAACGTTTAAGCAAGTCACCAGCTTCATTTGATGGTAAAAAATTAGAATGGATTAATAATCAATATATTAAAACAGCTGATGAAGATAAAGTAATGGATTTGGCTTTACGTCAATTAATTCAAGATGGTAAAATTGAAGCTGATCCAAGTGCAGAAAGAATTGAATGGGCTCGTAAATTAATTAGCCTTTATAAGCAACAAATGTCATATACAGGTCAAATTACTGAAATGGCAGAAGTATTTTTAAGCGAACCACCTGTTCTTGATGATGAAGCAAAGGCAGAGTTAGCTGTTGAAACAGCACCAACAGTTTTAAAAGAATTTGCTGAACGCATTAAAACGATTGATATTTTTGATGCTGTTGCTATCCAAGCAACAATTAAATCAATTCAAAAAGATACAAAAATTAAAGGTCGTCAATTATATATGCCAATCCGTATTGCAACAACGCGTGAAATGCATGGACCAGAACTACCAGCATCAATCGAATTGCTTGGTCGTGAAAAAGCATTAGCTCATTTGAACAAAACGTTAGAAGAAATGAATACAAAATAATTTTTGATAAGAGAGAGTAACAACTTATTGGCGTTTTTTAGAAAGTTTTCGGTGATGTGAGAAAACAAACGTTAGTTGTGAAGTGCCTCTTTAAAATGCTATGATGAACAAAGTAATTATAGTCGTGTAATGAACGTTAACTCATTGTTGGATGTAGGTTCACTACATCTTAAGGAGTGGAACAACGTTGAAGACGTCTTTTATAAGTATATAAAAGACGTCTTTTTTTAACAAAAAGATTAAATGGCGGGTGATAAAATGATTTCAATTTATAATACATTAACGAATCAAAAAGAGGTTTTTAAACCACTTGTGTCTGGGAAAGTTAGTATGTACGTTTGCGGGCCAACCGTTTATAACTATATTCATATTGGAAATGCGCGAAGTGCTATTGCGTTTGATACAATTCGTCGATATTTTGAATATCGTCATTTTAAAGTTAACTATGTATCTAATTTTACAGATGTTGATGATAAAATGATCAAAGCTGCTAAAGAAGACCATATAACAGTTCAACAATTAGCCGATAAGTTTATTGCTGCTTTCATGGAAGATACCAAGGCATTGGCGATTGAACCAGCAACTAAAAATCCAAAGGCGACAGAAAATATTGATGATATCATTCAATTTATATTAAATTTAATTGATAAAGGTTATGCTTATGTATCTGATGGGGATGTTTATTTTAGAACGCGTAAATCTCCAGATTATGGTAAATTATCTGATCAAAATATCAACGAATTAGAACAAGGTGCCAGTCAGCATGTTGATACTGAAGAAACGGCTCGAAAAGAAGATGAAATTGATTTTGCACTTTGGAAATCAGTCAAAAATGATGATCTTTCTTGGAACTCTCCATTTGGTAAGGGCCGTCCGGGTTGGCACATTGAGTGTTCTGTAATGGCAACAAAATACCTAGGTCCAACGATTGATATTCATGGTGGTGGACAGGATTTAATGTTTCCACATCATGAAAATGAAATCGCTCAAAGTGAAGCTGAAACGGGTCAAAAATTTGCTAACTATTGGATGCATAATGGATTTGTAACAATTGGTGAAAATGATGAAAAAATGAGTAAATCACTAGGTAATTTTGTTACGGTGCATGATATGATTAAAGAAGTCAATCCACAAGTTATCCGTTTCTTTATGGCAACAACGCATTACCGCCGTCCAATTCAGTATAGCCAAGCGAATATTGATGAAGCGACTAATAATTTAAATAAATTGAAAACAGCATTTGATAACTTAACTTATCGATTGAACGATGCTATTTCAGGAGAAAATAAATTAATAGAAAATCAAATTAATGAGAGCTTATCCAATTTTGAAACTGCTATGGATGATGATTTTAATTCACAAAATGGTATTGCAGTTATCTATGATTTAGCTAAGAAAATGAATGTCTATTCTGAAAACAAACAAGTGGAACGAGATTCAATTAATCACTTGTTAGAAATTTTTAAAGAAATGACATCAGTTTTTGGATTAGCTTTTGGACAAGTAGCTGATGCTCTAGATATCAGAGTTGAAAAATTAATTGCACAAAGAATAGAAGCTAAGAAACAAAAAGATTTTCAAAAAAGCGATGAAATTCGAGATCAACTTGCAGCAGAAGGAATTATTTTGGAAGACACACCACAAGGAACTAGATGGAGAAAAGACTAATGGAAAATAATGCAGATTATCAACAAATGAATGGGATTGCGTTAGCTTATATGGGCGATGGTATTTATGAAGTATTTGTTCGTAAACACTTACTTGTACAAGGACTTACAAGACCAACTCAATTACACCATCAAGCAACACATTATGTATCAGCCAAAGCACAAGCTTTCTTGATAGATAAAATGACAGAAAATAATATTTTAACTGAAGAAGAAATAGACTACTTTAAACGTGGACGTAATGCTAAAAGTCATACTTCAGCTAAAAATACATCAGTAATAACGTATCGTATTTCAACTGGATTTGAAGCATTGTTTGGCTACTTATTTTTGAGTAATCAAAACGATAGATTGGCCGAATTGGCAAAATGGTGTATTAACACCGTTGAAAAGGAGAACTTAAATGGGACAACCAAGAAGTAGTGAAGAGGCTGGCGATTTTATTATTGGTCGTCACCCTGTAGAAGCAGCGTTAAAAAGTAATCAATCAATTAACAAATTATTTTTACAAACTGGATTAAAATCAGATGTTTTAAGTGGTATTGAACAGTTAGCTAAGAAAAAAGGTATTATCACACAACTAGTTCCTAAAAGTAAATTAGATTTATTATCAGATCAACAAAATCACCAAGGCGTTATTGTAGCAGTTGCCGCATTTGAATATGCAACTATTGAAGATCTTTTCAAAAGTGCAGCTGATAAAGATGAACCACCATTTTTCCTTATTTTAGATAATGTTGAAGATCCACATAACTTAGGATCAATTATGAGAACAGCCGATGCTGCGGGTGTACATGGAATTATTATTCCAAAACGTCGCGCAGTCGGTTTAACGTCAACAGTTGCTAAGACGTCAACAGGTGCAATTGAATATATGCCAGTTGCTCGCGTAACTAATTTGGTAAATACTGTAAATGAATTGAAAAAGGCCGGATTATGGGTCTTCGGAACAGATATGGATGGACAAGATTATCGTGAATGGGATGCTAAAGGACCCACAGCCCTCGTAATTGGTAACGAAGGTAAAGGTATTTCACCGTTATTGAAAAAAGCTTGTGATGGTATGTTGACTATTCCAATGGTTGGACACGTTCAAAGTTTAAACGCCAGTGTCGCAGCCAGTTTACTTATTTATCAAGGATTTACTTCTAGGGGTAAATAATAATGAAAAAGCAAATTTTGGTTGTAGATGCCTATAATATGATTGGTAATTGGCCAGAATTAAATCGATTGAAACAATCAGAGCGACTTGATGAAGCACGTGACTTGCTACTGCACAAATTATCAAATTATCATAAACAGATTGACTCTCGGTTAATCGTTGTCTTTGATGCAATGTATGTTCCAGGACTATCAAAGAGTTATACAAAATATGGATTAGAGATTATTTGGACAGCAGAGGGTCAGACGGCTGATAGTTATATTGAAGCAATGATAGGTGAGTTACAGACTAAACTCACACAGGTAACTGTTGCAACGAGTGATCAAGCAGAACAGTGGACTATTTTCTCACAAGGTGCATTAAGAATTCCTGCATGGGAGTTATACAAAGACATTAATGAATCTAAAAAAGAAGTTGCTCAACAAGCCAAAAAATATCAAACGGAGGCATCGGTTCGTCGTTCACCATGGGACTCAGAACAATTAGATAGTCTGGCTGAATTGCGTGATCACCTATCACATGACTAAGCAACTGTTGTAATCAGTCATTATGTTTGGTATATTGAAAAATGGAGACCCGGATATGGAGAGTCTACTTGTTAGATGAAACTTACCGGAGTACTGAAAACGAAACAGATTTTCAATTGATTTGCCAAATTAAATTAGGTGCAGAACATAAATTTGAACCGTTATTTGAACGATATCGTCCAATGGTTTATTCGATGATTCGTAAATACTATCTAAAATTATGGGATACTGAAGATTTTTTACAAGAGGCTAGAGCTGTTTGTTTTAAAGCATTAAAAAATTACCAACCGAACAAAGGAATTACGTTTGGACAGTATTTTAAAACCAGTCTATCGAATTGTATTTTTAGTTTAATTCGCAAACAATCAGCGACTAAAAGGCTGTCTGATGCGAACTCGCATTCTTTGGAACGATATGAAGAAACTTATGGTGAATGTGAACGGCCTTCGTTTTATTGTGAGATATTGGCAGATGACAGAATTATCCTTCAAGAAAAATTGGATGATTTTGAATTGAAATTGTCAGAGTTAGAAAGAAGTACTTTTGTTTTACTTTATTATCAAATGAAAAAGCCAGAAGAAATTGCGCTTATTTTAGAGTGCGATATGAAAAAGGTATTAGGATCTATCTCAAGGTGTAAGAGTAAGCTTGGGTTATTTTTTAAAGAAAATCGATAATTAGGAAAGAAAGAAAAGAGGGTGGTTCCTTTTTTCTTTCTTTTAATGTAAAATGAGTGTATTCTTTAAAAATGTTAGTCGAAGTTAGCGTTAGTTAACTTTACATTAAGGAGAAAAAGTCATGGCACAAAGAAAAGTAGCATTGGCTTGTATCGTTTGTGGCTCACGAAATTATATTGTAGCTGCAAAACCGAGCAGAACCGAACGCTTAGAAGTAAATAAATTTTGTAAATATTGTAATAAACATACGTTACATCGTGAAACAAAATAGGGGGATAGTTATGAGAAAAATTAATGCATTTCTTAAAAGTGTTATCGTAGAAATTAAAGCAACAACTTGGCCAACAGGTAAGGAACTACGTCGTGATACAACAACTGTTGTTGTAACTGCAATTATGTTTGCGATTTTCTTCTGGATTGTTGATTCAGGTGCTTCTGCATTCTTAACCCTATTTTCATAGAAGAATAGCTATTTAACTGATGTTTTGATATAATGACACAAGTGAGAAAACTTCGTTGATGCGGAGTTTTTTTTGTTTGAGAAAAATGAAGCTGATAATTTAAGGAGAGATATATATAATGGAATCAATCGAAAAAAGTTGGTATGTCTTACATACTTACTCTGGTTACGAAAATAAAGTTAAAACAAATATTGAATCACGTGCACAATCAATGGGTATGGAAGATTTTATTTTCCGTGTAGTTGTTCCTGAAGAAGAAGAACGTGAAGTTAAAAATGGTAAAGAAAAAACAGATATGAAGAAAACATTCCCTGGATATGTTTTAGTTGAGATGGGTATGTCAGATGAATCATGGTATGTTGTTCGTAATACACCAGGCGTAACTGGGTTCGTTGGTTCTCATGGGGCCGGAAGTAAACCAGCACCACTATTACCTGAAGAAGTAGAATTGATTCTTCGTCGTTTGGGTATGAGTGCTCGTCATCAAGAATTGGACATTGAAATTGGTGAATCTGTCACAATTATTGAAGGTGCATTTGCTAACCTTATCGGTAAAGTAACGGAAATTGATAATGAAAAATTAAAACTTAAAGTTGATATTGATATGTTTGGTCGTGAAACAAGTACAGAATTGAACTTTGATCAAGTAGATAAATTATTAGGCTAGGGTGATAACTCACAAAAGTAGAAGGTGATTTAATGACTAAGGGACTTTTGAAGATAGGCTTGTTAGGTCTAGGAGCAGGCACAAGTTTTTTCATTGGGAATAAATTTAGACGATTAGGGCATGTTTCAATTGATGCCTCTGATCCAATTGTACCTAGCGACAAGATGACCCCAACACTATTTGTTCACGGTTATAGTGGTAATCGACTTTCTTTTGGCCCAATGATTGCCCGTTTTGAACGAGCAGGCTATGGTCGTAAAGATATGGTTATCATAGTTGATGATAATGGTAGTTTACATGTTGAAGGTCAATTAAGATCTGCGCAACCATTCATTCAAGTTTTATTTAAAAATAATATAGCTCCTGTTGAAAAACAAAGCTTATGGTTACATTATATTATGCAATTTTTATATGGCGCTTATGCCATTGAAAAGGTCGATTTTGTTGGGCATTCAATGGGTAGTGTCAGTATATTACGCTATATGACAGAATACAGAGATATGACTGATGTCCCAATGGTGGCACATGCCATTTCAATTGGTGCACCATACAATGATCATAATGTAGCACAAAATACGCCTATCATTGAAGATTTATTTTTAACTGATAAAGGTCCAGTGGAAACGACTTCACTCTACCAGTATTTTGAAAAGGCAATGCAGCATCTACCGGAGAATTTACAATTTTTAAATATTGCTGGCGATTTGAAAAATGGCAATGATGGCGCTGTTTCCATTAATAGTGTTTTATCACTTCGCTATTTAGTTGAAAATCAGCTTAATTATCAGGAACTTATTGTGAGCGGTCGAAGAGCAGCACACAGATTATTACATGAAAATAAACGAGTTGATGAATCAATTTACACATTTTTATGGAAAAAGCATAAATAAGATTGCGTGGAACCCATCTGGGTGTTATATTATATTAGTATGTTCTGCATACAGTGGGAGGAGAAATTTATATCTCCATTTACCACGCACGGATTTTACAAGGAGGTATGTCACGTGGCTAAAACAGTAGCAAACGTCGTTAAATTACAAATTCCAGCAGGGAAAGCAACTCCTGCTCCACCGGTTGGTCCTGCATTAGGACAAGCTGGTATTAATATCATGGGCTTTACAAAGGAATTCAATGCACGTACAGCTGACCAAGCTGGTATGTTAATTCCCGTTGTAATTAGTGTTTACGAAGATCGTTCATTCGATTTCGTTACAAAAACACCACCCGCAGCAGTTCTTTTAAAGAAAGCTGCAGGCGTTGAAAGTGGTTCTGGCGAACCTAACACTAAAAAAGTTGCAACAGTAACTAGTGCTCAAGTTCAACAAATCGCTGAAACTAAAATGCAAGATCTAAACGCTTCAGGTGTTGAATCTGCAATGCGCATGATCGAAGGAACTGCACGAAGCATGGGATTCGTTGTAGAAGGTTAATTCCTAACTACAAACACGCTTCTCGGTCGGATACTCTATGAAAATAGATGTATCAAGTGGGAGGTTTATCCGTTAGACCACATATTGCAAGGAGGAAAATTCAAGATGGCTAAAAAAGGTAAAAATTATCAAGACGCTTTAAAACAAGTTGAAGAAGGTAAAAACTATTCAATTACTGATGCAATCGCATTAGCTAAGAAAATGGACTTTGCTAAGTTTGACGCTACAATTGAACTTGCTTACAACTTAAACTTAGATACAAAACAAGCAGACCAACAATTACGTGGGGCTGTTGTACTTCCAAATGGTACTGGTAAAGACCAAACTGTTGTTGTATTCGCTAAAGGCGATAAAGCTAAAGCTGCACTTGCAGCCGGCGCTGACGTTGTTGGTGATGATGACTTGGTTGAACGTATTTCTGGTGGCTGGTTAGATTTTGATGTTGCTATTGCAACACCAGATATGATGGCCCAAGTTGGACGTTTAGGCCGTGTCTTAGGACCTAAAGGTTTAATGCCTAATCCTAAAACAGGTACTGTTACAATGGACGTTGAAAAAGCAGTTTCAGAATCTAAAGCCGGCAAGGTAACTTACCGTACTGATAGAGATGGAAATGTTCATGTTCCAATTGGTAAAGTATCATTTGATGATGCAGCATTAATTGGTAACTTTGATGTTATCAACGATGTTATTGTTAAAGCTCGCCCATCATCAGTTAAGGGTGGCTATATCAAACATTTATCTGTTGCTACAACATTTGGTCCAAGCTTAAACTTGGCTCAAAACTAATATTAGATAATTAAATTTCTTTAGTTGACCCATATATCTAACTGTGTTAAATTTATGGAAGTCAATTAATTTATGATTCTACCGAAGACTCAGGTGGCGCAAGCCTTAATTTACCTGCCGAGGAGTGAAGTATTACTCTCTCTGTGTCTTGGTGGACACGGAGTTTTTTTATTGTAAAAAAGCTCTGACACGACTACAGGAGGTGAATCAATTATGAGTAAAGAATTTATCGCACAAAAAGCATTAATTGTGGATGAAGTAACTGAAAAATTCAATAACGCTGCATCTGCAGTTGTTGTGGATTACCGTGGTTTAACGGTTGAACAAGTGACTGCATTACGTAAGGAATTACGCGAAGCAGGCGTTGAAATGAAAGTTATCAAAAACAAGATTTTAGTACGTGCTGCTGAAAAAGCAGGGTATGAAGGTATGGAAGAAGTATTTTCTGGACCTACTGCAGTCGCATTTTCTAGCGAAGATGTTGTTGCACCTGCACGTATTATGGCTAATTTTGCTAAGACTGCTGAAGCACTTAGCATTAAAGGTGGTGTCATTGAAGGTAAAGTTGCAACGTTAGAAGAAATTAACGCTCTTGCTACATTACCTAGTCGTGATGGCTTACTTTCAATGTTACTTTCAGTATTACAAGCACCTGTTCGCAACGTTGCTTATGCAATTAACGCTGTTGCAGAAAGTAAAGACGAAGAACCTGCTGCTTAATACTTAGCATCTATGATCGGTACCTAAAGGTACACACAAAATCGTACACATAAAATGGAGGATACACACATGTCATTAGATACAGAAAAAATCATTGCTGATTTAAAAGAAGCAAGCATTTTAGATTTAAACGACTTAGTTAAAGCAATCGAAGAAGAATTCGGTGTTTCAGCTGCTGCTCCTGTAGCTGCTGCTGGCGCTGGTGCTGGCGAAGCTGCTGCTGAAAAATCAGAATTTACTGTTGAATTAACAGAAGCTGGCGACCAAAAAGTTAAAGCTATCAAAGCCGTTCGCGAAATTACAGGTTTAGGCCTTAAAGACGCTAAAGGTTTAGTTGATAACATTCCATCAGTTATCAAAGAAGGTATTTCTAAAGACGAAGCTGAAGCAATGAAAGCTTCTTTAGAAGAAGTTGGCGCAGTAGTTACTCTCAAATAATAATATTTTTATTTTTGAATAATTTTAAGCACGATGATTTCCAATTTATTGGAAATCATCGTGCTATTTTTTTGCAAAATGTTTGGTTATGTTAATAAATCGTGGTAAGGTATTTAAATAAACATATATCTGAAAAAATATTGAATAAAATGGACAAAATGTAGAGGGGGTAAGCTATAAACGAACATAATTAGAAGCGTCTATTTAAAGGATAGCGATAACTATTCCAATATTAGCGTTTGAAATCTCTTTAAAATTAGAAATTCGTCGAATTATTAATTAATGTTAAACTTTTTCTATATACATCATTAGTTATTTATTAATGTCCACAGTTTGGCATGATCACCAGCGCTTATTTAAAATTAGTTAGTATGTAGATAAAAGAGTTAATTTAGAAATAGTAACTAGATCGAAGCAAATTATTTTTATGGTGATGTTAGTTATTTTATACCAAATTTTACATAGACTACATTAATTTTATTAACGATATAGACTTTATTGTGAAATGAAGGTTACGTAGAACAAAAGAAAAAATAGTATTATATATTCCGGGGGGAGTATAAGTAACAAAAAATAAATCGGGGGATTCAAAAAATGAAAAAAATAATTAGTACGTGTAATGAATTTATTAAAAAAAGATTAACAGCAATTAAGCTTTTATTTGTTTTATCAGTTTTAATTTTTGTTATTATCCAAGTTGGACAAATATTTAAGGATATAAATGGTGAACAAGTTCAGCAAAGTTTTGAATCACAGTCAGTAAAATCCATTATATTAATGTTGGTAATTGGATTTATTGCTGTCCTTCCGATGATGATTTATGATTTTGTCATGGTTAAATTTTTACCAGAAAAGTATTCTTGGCGATACATTCTTCAAAGCGGTTGGATAACGAATACAATGACTAACATAGCAGGATTTGGTGGCCTACTAGGTGCATCACTTAGAGCTAATTTTTATAGTAAAAATGCGTCTAAAAAACAGGTGCTATTTGCTATATCAAAAATAGCATTATTTTTAGTTGCGGGTCTATCACTATATTGTTGGGTTTCTTTATTCATGATTTTTGGATTAAATATTGGACCACAATTCGGACAGTATTGGGTCTGGTTGTTATTAGGTGGCCTATATTTTCCAATTGTTTTTATTATTACAAAGACAAGAGATTCAGAATTTTTTGCAGATTTAACATTAGGTCGTGAACTAACGTTAATACTTGGCTCTTCCTTAGAATGGGGATCTGCTGGTTTATTTTTCATTTATATCGGATTTATGATGAATGTTGATACATCTAATTTAGTTGCTGTCTTCCCGTTATTTATTATCGCATCAATTATCGGTGTTATTTCAATGATTCCGGGTGGGTTAGGTTCTTTTGATGTCTTTATGATTTTAGGGTTACAAACATTAGGTGTACAGGATAGCACAGCTGTTATCTGGTTATTGTTTTATCGATTATTTTATTATATATTCCCATTCTTAGTGGGGGTATTATTATTCGTTAAAGATTCAGGACATCGTCTTAATGAGTACTTAAATGGACTACCAGTTATCTTACTCAGTAGAGTAGCACATTTTATACTTGTGTTATTTTTCTATATGACAGGTATCATCTTATTACTTGCTTCAACGGTTCCAGAATTTACATTTACTAATCCAATTATTAATTACTTATATCCTTATACCTTTTATTTCATTCATCAAATGAGTAATATTATACTTGCATTCTTAATGATTGGGATTGGTCGAGGTATTGAATCTAAAGTTAAACGTGTCTATTGGCCAATGATTATCTTTGTTGTCGTGGGTATTGCTAATACATTGTGGCATGATTTCTCAGTAACAATACTTATTTTCTTAACTATCATTCTCATTTGTGCACTATTATCTAAACCAATATTTTATCGTGAAAGATTTGAATATTCATGGGGCCGTTTATTAATTGATGGAAGTATATTTGCTGGAACATTCATTTTATACACAATCGTAGGATTCTATAACATGCCAGAATTCCACTTTAAGGGTAAAGTTCCAGATGTATTCTTATTTCCTTCAGAAAAGATATGGCTATCAGGATTCCTAGGTTTACTTTCTGCAGTTGTGGTGTTATGGATTGCATTTACGTACTTATCTGGTAAGGATAAACGATTTGGTAAGCAAGATTTTCCAGCAGATCGTGTTAAAAATGTAATTGATACTTATGGTGGTAATGAAGTCAGTCATCTTTCATTTTTAAAGGATAAAAATGTTTATTTCTATCAAAATGATGGACAGGACGAAGTATTTTTCCTTTATCAAAAAAAATCGAATAAATTAGTGGTTATGGGTGAACCTGTTGGTAATCATGAGTTTATTCGTGAAGCAATTAATCAATTTATTGTTGACGCAGATATTGAAGGATTAGAATTAGTTTTTTATGAAGTTGATGCGAAGTTAACAATGATGTTACATGAAGTTGGATTTGATTTCATTAAAACGGGTGAAGAAGGTTTTGTTAGAGTAGCTGAATTTGAATTGGCTGGTAAAAAAAGACGTTCTGAACGTGCTTTAATGAATAAATTTGAACGAGAAAACTATACATTTGCAATGATCGAGCCCCCTTATTCAAAGGAAACTATTCAAGAATTGAAAAAAATATCTGATAGTTGGCTGAATGGACAAGCTGAAAAAGGATTTTCTTTAGGATTTTTCGATGAATATTATCTTAATCAAGCGCCTATTGCTATTATTAATGATTCTGAGGGACATAAGGTTGCCTTTGCGACAATGATGCCAACCGGAAATAATAGGGTCTTATCGATTGATTTGATGAGATATAGTAGAGAAGAAGCGCCATCTGGTATTATGGATAAAATCTTTATTAGCCTTTTTCAACAAGCAAAAGAAGGCGGCTATGAATTATTCGATATGGGTATGGCACCATTGTCGAATGTAGGTGAATCTAAATTTAGTTTTGCGGAAGAAAAAATAGCTCATTTAATTTATGAATATGGGTATCATTTTTATGGTTTCCAGGGACTAAAGAAGTATAAAAATAAATATGTAACTAAATGGCAGCCAAAATATATTTCATTTAGGAAACGTAGTTCGATTGCCTTTACGTTATTACAGATTTTAGCAGTTGTAAATCAAAAAAAATCAGTAGATAAAAAGGATAGAATGCCTAGCCCTATAATGAAGTTTTTAATAAAGAATATTAGATAATATAGTATATTAAAAGGGTAGAGATATATATTATTTGAGACACCAAGACATAATTCCGGTAAAATATCGGAATTATGTCTTTTAATTTGCAAGAAATACGTTTGTTATGAAGCAAAAGAAACTCTAAATGTAGTGAACAAATAGTTAATTTAACGTACTTTTAGTCTGGAAACTGCGTATGATGATTGCTTTCTTACTCGATTATTTAGATATAAAAATGCCTCACAATTACTAGACTTATGTCTAATAATTGTGAGGCATTTCATTAATTAGTATTATCTTTTTTTAAACATATTTTTGATAGAGATTAATAAAAATGGCATATAGAGTAACCATAAATTTAAACGTTGCCACAAACCACGATAAGGAATTTTAAATTGTGAATCTGGCATAATTCTTGGATAAACAAATAAAAATTGAATTCCTAGTGAAATAATAAAGGCAACTAATAAAAGGGTTGTAATTAGTTTTTTACCTTGCTTTTGATAGAGTTTTAATAAAAAAAACATACTAATCAAAAGAGCGGTGTCGCCAATGCCTGACGAATAATTGTGGATCATACCCGTAATGCTTTGTGTATTTGATGTGAGTGCACGATCGAAAATTCCTGTTAAAAGACAATCGGTCATACTAAAAATAATTAACATAGCGGTAAACCAGCTGGCTAATTTTTTTGACGTACCTTTAAAATATTCATAGAAAGCTGGTGCTGAAAGTAAGAAAAGAAGTCCATTTATAACTTCCCAAACTTTAAATGCCATATGAGTTGGAACGCCAACTTCCCCAAAATCACTAATTAAATTAGTGAATTGCAAATAACCAGGTACAAATGGTGCTAATGCTAAAGGCAAAATCCACTCACTTATAACGGCAAGTGCCATTAAATAAAAACCATATTTCTTTAAAAAATTCATTATAGATCCCCAATTCTAATTATTTATATGATAATTTTATTATAACTTATTTAAGTAATAGTTGTTTACGAAAAGGCTAATTAAAAATGACACTTCTTAATTATAATTAAGATAATACCAAGATATATCGATTTAGATAGCCTTATTTTAGATATAATGATAAAGTGTTAACTAGTTTATGAACAATATTTTTGATATAATGGAAGTTAAGAAATTACAACAAATTGAAAGTAGGGTGTTACCTTGGATTCTGGTCCGGAAAATTATTTAGTGAATGTAATTGTTATTATCGCAATATTACTTTTGTCTGTGTTATTTACACTGACTGAGTATGCGTTGGTTCGTGTCCGTATTAGTGCATTGAAAGATATGTATGGGAAAAAGCCGCTTAAAAATATTAAGCGGGCTATTCATATGACGGAGAACCTAACGGAGTATCTGTCAACGGCCCAAGTTGGAATCACTTCAACTAGTTTGATTTTAGGTTGGATTGGTGAAAAAACAATAGCAGATGCGATTATACAATCAAATATATTACCCGCGGCTATGGCAAATGCTATTGCATCGGTTGCTGCAATTCTTATTTTTACTGTTATTCATGCTGTTTTTACTGATTTAGTACCTAAAAATATTGCAATTGCAGATCCATTGCCAGTATTATTATTTATTGTCCGTCCTATTATGTTTTTCCATATTGTGTTATACCCATTAATTTGGATTTTAGATCGTTCAGCAAATTGGATTACGCATTTGTTAGGTTATGAAGTTGAAAATGAAGAAGATATTTATTCGCAAACTGAAATTCTCTCATTATCTCGATTATCCGCAAATGCTGGTGAACTTGATGAAGAAGATTTAACATTCATGCGACGAGCATTTGATATGAATGATAAAGTGGCAGAAGATATCATGATTGACCGAACATCGATGGTTGCAGTAGACGTAGACGATTCAATTAGAAACGTTGTTAATTTATATTGGAGAACTAGATATTCAAGGTTCCCAGTTATTGCTAACAATGATAAAGATAAAGTTATCGGGTACGTTTATAGTTATGATTTATTGCGACAGGAAAAAATTGATAAGACAAATTTGATTTCAACAATTATGCGTGATATTCCGGCCGTTCAAGAAAATGCTGAAGTTCATAGTATTATGGATGTTATGGTATCTAAGAGAACACCAATCGTTATCGTCGTTAATGAGTATGGTGGGACTTCAGGGATTGTTACAGATAAAGATATCTATGAAGAATTATTTGGTGTTGTTAGAGAAGAATTTGATGATACGAATGACGATAATATAGTAGATATGGGAAACAATAAATTTAAAGTTTCAGGTAAAGTGACATTATATGATTTTGAAAGATATTTTGATACAACGCTTAAAGAAACGGAAGAAAGTGAAGCGGTGACGCTTACTGGATTTGTGCTTAATAATGACTCAAAATTTCGAGCTAATGATGAAATGAAAATTGCTAATTTTAATATTAAGGCATTGGACTATGAAAATGCTTATATTTCAGAATTTGAAGTAACTGTTTTACCAACAGATAAAAGAGTGATTAACAAAGTGAACGCTTAAAAAAATAGTATTTAGGGTTAGTTTTTAATTAGCTCTAAATGCTATTTTTTTTACTACATTACTGGTAAGGATTATAGCTTGCCAATTGGTAAAAGTAGTAACCATATTAATTTGAATCAAACGACTATTTCGAATTATTTAAAATGGTCACAATATCTGGTAGGAGGAGACAATTATGAAAAATAAAAGGAATATCAGCGCCATCTTATTTGGATTTGTTCCAATGATTATGGGAGTAGTTTTGTATCACAAATTACCCAATAAAATTCCGATTCACTGGAATATAGGTGGTAATATTGATCAGTATGGTGATAAAAATCTAGTTATTATTGGGTTCCCATTATTGATGATTTTAATCAATGTGGTGATAATGGTAATAGATAACACTAATCGTCAAAATAAGAAACTAGATACAGCTTTAATTTGGATTACGCCAATCTTATCAATACTTTTAGCAACAATGATATTTGCTACCGCGTTGGGACATCAGGTTAATATTATTAGCAGTGTTGCACTGATAGTGGGAACATTGCTGATCATCTTAGGAAACTATGCGCCTAAAACGGTTCCTAATAAATATACCAACTTTAGGATGAAGAAAATAACGCAGGATTCTAGTCATCGTGAGAAATTAAATCGTTTATCAGGTGTATGGATGGTCATTATAGGAATATTGATACTTTGTGCGGGAATAGTGGGAATGTTACTGTAATTGTAAAGTTAAAACTGTTAAATAAAAAATCCTTACTATCAGTTTTTAGGCTGATAGTAAGGATTTTTTTCTAACGTTTAGGACGACGTTTCATTTGGCCGCTTTCACCAATTTCATAATCTGAATCATCCATTGATTCCACACTACCAAGTAAGTAGCCATTACCAACTTGAGAGAAGAAATCATGATTAGATGTTGATGTTGAAATTCCGTTCATGACAACAGGATTAACATCAGAAGCTGTATCAGGGAACAAAGGATCTTGGCCTAAATTCATTAGAGCTTTGTTGGCATTGTAACGTAAGAAGGTTAAAACTTCTTCAGTCCAACCAACTTCATCATAAAGTTCATGGGTATATTTTTCTTCGTTTTCATATAATTCAAACAGAAGGTCATACATCCAGGTCTTCATTTTACCTTGTTCTTCTTCAGAAAGTTCGTTGAATCCTAATTGGAATTTATAGCCAATGAAGGTACCATGAACAGATTCATCACGTAAAATTAATTTAATAATTTCAGCAACGTTTGCCAGTTTGTTATGGCCTAAATAGTAAAGTGGCGTATAGAAACCAGAGTAGAATAAGAACGTTTCAAGAAAAACAGAAGCAACTTTTTTCTCCAATGGTGACCCGTTTTGGTAAATACCATTAATACGTTGTGCTTTTTTTTGTAAAAATTCGTTTTTGTCTGTCCATTCGAAAATTTCAGTAATCTCTGAAGCTGTATTCAACGTTGAAAAAATTGATGAATAACTTTTAGCATGAACCGATTCCATAAATTGAATATTATTTAAAACAGCTTCTTCGTGGGCAGTCCGTGTATCATGACGCAACGCTTCCATCCCATCTTGTGATTGCACCGTATCCAACAATGTTAGCCCACCAAAATCATGACCAACTAATGTTTTTTCTGCAGGACTCAGTGTACGCCAATCATCTAAATCATTTGAAAGGGGGATACGTGTATCTAACCAAAATTGTTCTGTTAGTTTTTCCCAAGTTGCTTTATCAACTTGATCTTCAACTTCGTTCCAATTAATTGCTTTGTAACTATCATTATTCATTTAACTTTCCTCCGTTACAGTTTAGATAACACAACTCTCACAAGCGTTTGCGCCAACTTCTTCTTGATCATCAGTAAAGGTTCTGATGTAGTAAATTGACTTAATACCTTTATTATACGCATAATTACGCAAAATGTTTAAGTCACGTGTTGTCATTTTATCTGTCCGACCATTTTTCCATTCGTAGAGGCCTTCAGGAATCGTTGAACGCATGAATAAAGTTAAACTAAGTGATTGATCGATATGTTCCTGTGCAGCAGCGTAAACGTCAATAACTTTACGCATATCCATGTCGTATGCAGAAGTATAGTATGGAATCGTGTCATTTGAAAGGTAAGGAGCTGGATAGTAAATCTTTCCAATTTTCTTTTCTTGACGCTCTTCGATTCGGTTAATAATTGGGTGAAGACTGGCAGTAGTATCGTTAATATATGAAATAGAGCCATTAGGTGCAACAGCCAATCTATTTTGATGATAAAGACCGTCAGTTTGAATATTAGCTTTCAAAGTCGCCCAATCTTCTTGATTAGGGATGTCGATGCCATCAAATAAGGCAGCAACTTTATCAGAAGTAGGGCCCCAATCTTCGTTAAGATACTTATCAAAGTAGGTACCAGTTGCATAAGTACTTTTTTCAAAGTTATGGAATGTTTCATTTTTTTCTTTAGCGATAGCATTTGATGATTTTAATGAGTAATAGTTAAGCATCATAAAATAAACACTAGTGAAATCGATTGAGTCTTCTGAACCATAATGCATATGGTTTTTAGCGAAGTAGGCATGTAAGCCCATTGCACCTAAACCGATGGTATGCGCTAAGTTATTTCCATGTTGAATAGGAGGCACAACATCAATATCTGAACTATCAGTTACAAAAGTTAAAGCGCGAACCATTGAATCAACTGAACGGCCAAAATCTGGAGAAGCCATCATATTAACAATGTTAGTTGAGCCTAAGTTACATGAAATATCAGTCCCCATAACATCGTAGCCTTGTGCATTATTCACAGTTGATGGTGTCTGAACCTGCATGATTTCTGAACAAAGATTACTCATAATGATTTTACCATCAATTGGGTTTGCGCGATTTGCTGTATCAACATTGACAATATAAGGATAGCCTGACTCTTGTTGCAGCTTAGAAATTTCAGTTTCTAATTCGCGGGCAAGAATCGTTTTTTTACTAATATTTTTATTGGCAACCATATTGTCATATTCTTTTGTGATATCAACATAGGAATAAGGGACTCCATATTCTCTTTCAACACCGTAGGGATCGAAAAGATACATCGTTGCATTATCTTTAATGAGTTCGTAAAATTTATCAGGTACAGTGATGCCTAGTGATAAAGTTTTAACACGGATTTTTTCATCAGCATTTTCTTTTTTAGCTGACAGGAAAGCAACAATATCTGGATGGAAGACGTCTAAATAGACAACTCCAGCACCTTGACGCTGTCCTAGTTGGTTAGAATATGAAAAACTATCTTCTAATAATTTCATAACGGGTAGAACACCAGAAGCAGCGCCCTCAATCCCTTTAATTGGTGCACCTGCGCCACGTAAATTACTGAGCGTAATACCAACACCACCACCAATTCGAGATAATTGAAGTGCTGAGTTAATGCCACGTCCAATACCATTCATATCATCAGTAATTTGAATTAGGAAGCAAGAAACTAATTCTCCACGACGTTTACGACCGGCATTTAAGAAACTAGGTGTAGCAGGTTGGTAACGTTGATGAATCATTTCGTCAGCTAAATTCATAGCTAGTTCTGTATTACCATCAGCAAAGTAAAGAACGTTCATTGCAACACGATCAATATAATTTTCAAGGTAATAGGCATTATTATCAGTTTTAAGTGCGTATTGAGCATAAAATTTGTAGGCAGCCATAAATGTACCGAAATGGAATTTTTGAGCTGCTAAATAAGCGTAGAGCTCCTCTATAAATGAGAAGTCATATTTATTATAAAAATCAGTTTCAATATAGTTGTTGTCAATTAAATAATCAAAACGTGCTTTTAATGAATCAAATTGCATTGTATTTTCAGCAACATTTTCTTTCAAAAAGGCGGTTAAGGCTTCTTGATCTTTTTGAAGTGGGATTTGACCGTCTACGGGAATATTAATTTCATTATTTAAATCATAATAAGTGACTTTATCACTATTTAACGTTTTTAATGTCAATTTCATCAACTACTTTCTTCATATTGATTACATCTTCTTCAGTGCCATTGAATTCAAATTCATATAATAATGGGACGTGATAGTCGGTTGCGATATCTTTGGCTGTAAAAATAAAAAGTTGGGCGAAGTTGCGGTTCCCACCGCCAACAACACCCAGTATATTTTCTCTATTTGATTGATATTCAATAAAGTCGTTGACCGATTCAGTGAGCCCAATTTCATAAGTTGGAACAATTAAAATATAGGGTTCATTTAATTCAATAAGCGGGTTTGTTGGATCGATTTCAAATGAAGGATAGCCAATTTTATTGATGAAGCGTCGTGTTTGTCCAGTAATGCTAAAGAAAACAATTTTCATTAGACTGCCAACTTTTTAAGCATATCAGGACGAAATCCTGCGATTGTATCGAATCCAGTAGCTTCTATAACAGGAACAGCTTGGAAACCTTGGCCTTTCAAGTAATCGATTGCGTTATCGTCTTCGGAAATGTTACGTTCATCAAAGTCGACGTTGTTTTCTTCTAAAAAACGTTTTGTCATTTTGCATTGGATGCAGTTGTTTTTTGTAAATACAGTAACTTTTTTCATTATATAAATTCCCCTTTGTTGTTTTGTTTAATAAGATAAGTATACAACACATAATCCAAAAATCAATTGAAAAAAACACTACATTTAGTGTGATTTTAAGTTGCATCACACAAGATGTAGTGTTCAAGGTCTTGGATTGTTTATATTAAATTTTGATTGCGAAAATTCGATTTTCTCCGTATTATAGAAACTATTGAGAAAGTAGGTAAAAATATGACGAATTATTATTTTTCGAAAAATCCAGATGTTATTCATGATGAAAAAGAATGGACATTTAAACTGTTGAACAACGAGTTTAAGTTTACCACAGATAATGGTGTATTTTCAAAAAAAACAGTCGATTTTGGTTCAAGAGTTTTATTAAATGCAGTTGAGCAACAAAAAATAATTCCGGGAAATATTTTAGATGTTGGATGTGGATACGGTCCAATAGGACTTGCTATAGCCAAGAATCAACCAGAACGAAAAATAGACATGACAGATGTAAACGAATTAGCATTAGAATTAGCAAAGAAGAACGCGGTAATCAATAAAATTAATAATATAGAAGTTTTTGAATCTGCCGCATACAGTCATGTAAAAAAGACAGATTATGCTGCAATTCTTACAAACCCGCCTATTAGAGCAGGCAAAGAGGTCGTTCATGAAATTTTAAGTGGCGCATTCGACCATTTAAAAGTTGGCGGACAATTGTTTGCTGTATTACAAAAGAAACAAGGGGCAAGTTCGGCTCAAAAGAGAATGACTGAAGTTTTTGGTAATTGTGACATTATTTTAAAAGATAAAGGTTACTATATTTTAATGAGTGTGAAGTAAATGGTAGAAAAATTAACTGAAGAACAAAAAGAATTTTTTATGCGCGAAGCTTTATATGAAGCAAGAAATGCAAAAATTATTGGTGAAGTACCAATTGGCTGTGTTGTTGTACAAAATGGTGAGATTATTGGACGAGGCCATAATATTCGTGAACACGTGCAAGATGCAACCCTTCACGCTGAAATTTTAGCCATCCAAGAAGCCTGTGCTACGATTCATAGCTGGCGTCTTGTAGATGCGCAATTATTCGTAACACTAGAACCATGCCCAATGTGTAGTGGTGCGATTATCAATTCAAGAATCCCCGAAGTTTACTTTGGTGCATTTGATCCTAAAGCAGGAACTGCAGGCAGCATTGGGAACTTATTAACGGATGAACGATTTAATCATCAAGCAAAAGTAGAATCTGGATTATTATTAGATGAAGCCAAAGACCTACTCCAATCATTCTTTAGAGAAGTTCGTCGTAAAAGAAAAGAAAAAAAGCAATCATAAAGGTAGCTTTTTGTTGGAATTTAATGTATTATAATAATTGCCGCAAGGCCTTAAGGCAATAGTGTGCTTACGAATTGTGTCAGATCCGGAAGGAAGCAGCACTAAGTTTGATTCACTTTGTGCCTTAAGTAATTATGATTATTTAAGACTCTTAGTCAGAAATGGCTGAGAGATTTTTTTATTTAAAAAGCTATTTATAGATTTTGAAAGGAGAGATTGTGATGAGTTACCAAGCTTTATACCGTGTCTGGCGTCCACAAAAATTTAGTGATTTAGTTGGACAAAACATGATTACGCAGACGTTGAAAAATGCAATTATGACACAACAAACAAGTCATGCATACATTTTTAATGGTCCACGTGGAACAGGTAAAACGTCCGCAGCTAAAATTTTTGCTAAGGCAGTTAATTGTCACTTCCAGGAAAATGGCGAACCATGTAACAAATGTGAGACATGTATCGCTATTACGAATGGTCAATTAAACGATGTTATCGAAATTGATGCCGCTTCTAATAATGGGGTTGAAGAAATTCGTGATATCCGTGACAAAGTAAAGTATGCACCCACACAAGCTGATTTTAAAATCTATATTATTGATGAAGTTCATATGCTATCTACGGGTGCTTTTAATGCACTCTTGAAGACGCTTGAAGAACCACCTGAAAATGTTATTTTTATTCTTGCTACAACGGAACCACATAAGATTCCAGCAACCATTATTTCTAGAACTCAGAAATTTGATTTCAAGCGTATTACGCCAGCTGACAGTTATGAACGAATGGTTTATATTTTGTCTGAAAAAGGAATTGAATATGAAGAACCAGCGCTTAAAGTTATCGCTAAAGCAGCTGAAGGTGGAATGCGGGATGCTTTGAGTATTTTAGATCAGGTCATTTCATTCGGTGATAACAAGGTGACTTTGGATAATGCTTTGTTAGTAACCGGTAGTGTAACACAGGATAAAATACAGAATTACGTCACGGAAGTTAGTCAAAAAGCGACTACTGAGGCATTAGAAACGATACAAGCAATTATAGACGAAGGTAAAGATTCAACTAGATTAATCGAAGATTTAATTGCCTATAGTCGTGATTTACTATTATATCAGCAAGCACCAGCACTTATTAATCAACTAGAATTAGGGATGGTTAATGATGATTTTAAAAACTTATCACAGACTATTTCTGCTGATTTCTTATACCAAATGATAAATGTTTTAAATGAAATTCAACAACAAATGCGATTTACAACACATCCAGATGTTTATTTAGAAGTATTAACAATTCGATTATCACAATTTAATACCTCTGATACGATTGCGGAGACGACTCAATCAGAATTAAGTTCAGATGCATCTAAACAAATTAATAATTTAACTAAAACAGTTGAAGACTTGAAAAAGCAAATAATTGATTTAAGTCAGAATGATAATCAACCGCAAGTGGCAGTAATAGCTAAGCCTAAAAAAGTTGCCTCTACTCAAAAAAAAGCAACATTAAATTTATCTCAAATTTATCCTATTTTAGATCACGCAACAAAAGAAAGTTTGGTACAATTAAAACAGGTTTGGCCAGAGTTGTTGCATCAACTTTCAGTTACACAACGTGCGATTATGCAAGCTAGTGAACCGGTTGCGGCTAGTCCTGACAGTGTACTTGTTAGTTTTAATTACGAATTCTTGTCTGTCAAAGCTTCAAGTGATACAGAGTTACTCGATGCTTTAGGTAATGGGTTAGATCGATTATTACATCATGTCCCTAAGGTGGTCTGTATTACAGCAGAGCAATGGCCAGAAGTCCGAAAATCTTACATTAAACAAAATGAGCACGAGGGAACTGAAACAATTATTGAGCCAGAACCTGAAGTAGTAGAACCAATTGTTTCAAAAGCTGAAGAAATTTTTGGAACAGAAAATATAGAAATTAAACAGGATTAGAAAGGAAGTAATTAATAATGATGCGTGGAAATGGTAATATGCAAGGTATGATGAAACAAATGCAAAAATTACAAAAAGATATGACAAAAGACCAAGAGGCTTTGAATGCAACTGAATTTGTTGGCGAAGCTTCAAATGATTTAGTTAAGGTAACCTTTACAGGGGACAAAAAAATGACTGATATCATGATTAAAGAAGAAGCAGTCGATCCTGATGATGTTGATATGTTACAAGATTTAATTATTATGGCTGTTAATGATGCTATGACAAAAATTGAAAAAACAACAACTGATAAATTGGGTAAATATTCTCAAGGGATGCCTGGACTATAAACTTAAAATTAAAGAAGGCTAAAGAAAATGCAATATCCTGAACCTATCGCAAAATTGATTGAAAGTTATATGAAATTACCAGGTATTGGTGGTAAAACTGCTACAAGATTAGCTTTTTTTACAATTGATATGGATGAAGATGATGTCACCGATTTTGCTAAATCACTAATATCTGCCAAACGAGACCTACATTATTGTAGTATCTGTGGCAATATTACTGAAGAAGATCCTTGTCAGATTTGTTCTGATTCATCACGTGATCAAACCAAAGTTATTGTTGTAGAAGAACCTAAAGATGTGATGTCTTTAGAAAAAATGAAAGAGTATCACGGCTTGTATCACGTGCTTCATGGTGTATTATCACCAATTGAAGGTAAAGGGCCGGAAGATATTAATATCACAAGTTTATTAACACGTCTTCAATCGCATCCCGATATGCAGGAAGTTATTATTGCGACAAATGCAACGCCAGAAGGTGAAGCAACGTCAATGTATTTATCGAGATTGATTAAACCGGCTGGAATTAAAGTGACAAGATTAGCCCATGGACTATCTGTAGGTAGCGATATTGAGTACGCAGATGAAATGACGTTGTTTAAAGCGATTGAAGGACGTACTGAAATATAGAAATGAGCTGACGGTGTAATGTTTAATAAAAAAACAAAACTTAAATTACGTAAAGAGTATGACGCTAAGTTGCTAGAGTCAATTGATCTCGCTAAAATAGCATGGGATCAAGCCAAACAAACTGAAGAGGCCATTTACGAAGTTGATGAAGAATTAATTAATGAAACACAGATGGCAAGAAAAAGATATTTCTTTCTCTATAATGAAGCGCGTGTTCGTTCAGTTAAAGGGCATATGCAGGCTTCAGTAATCACACATTAAATTAGAAAGAACGTTGAGACAATTCGCCTAACTTGTCTTGGCGTTTTTTTGTGAAATGCTGATTAGATTTATTAAATAAGAGATAGTATACTAATAGTAGGTTTATCTTATGGACAGGTTTTTAAGATTCAAGTACAATAATAATAAGTATTGGGGTCGTTAATGTGACTGGAAAATTTATAACGATTGAAGGACCAGATGGGTCCGGCAAAACGAGTGCCTTAAAAGGTATTATAAAAAAGATACAAAATAACTTGGTAAAAGAATTAGTTATAACACGTGAACCAGGTGGAAGTCCGATATCTGAAGCCATTCGTGAAGTTGTCTTAAATCAAGATTATCCAGAGATGGATAAACGAACTGAAGCATTATTGTTTGCAGCATCAAGACGTCAGCATATCGCAGAAATAATTTTCCCAGCACTTAAGGAAGATAAAATTGTAATATGTGATCGTTATGTTGATAGTTCAATTGCTTACCAAGGTGCTGGTAGAGATATCGGAACGCAAGCGGTTGCTGATATGAACCTATTTGCAACAAATGGAACAGAACCTGATTTAACTTTATACTTTGACGTACCATCAGAAATTGGATTAAAACGAATTTTTGAGCATCGTCAAAATGAAATAAATCGTTTAGATGATGAAAAGTTAGAGTTCCATCAAAAAGTACGCAAAGCATACCAACAATTAGCAGTGAAAAATCCAGAACGTATTATAACCATTAATGCGGCGCAACCTTTGGAAAAAGTAATTGACGATTGTATTGACGTTCTGAAGAAAAAATTACCCGAGTCTTTTAAATAAATGAAATGAGGGAATTCAAATGAAATTAATTACAGCGATTGTTCAAGATAAAGATAGTAACCGATTAAGCAATATATTTATAGATTCAAATGTCCGTGCAACAAAACTATCAACAACTGGTGGTTTTTTAAAGTCTGGTAATACAACCTTTTTAATTGGTATTGAAGATGAACGTGTTGATGAGGTATTACAAATCATTAAAGAGACATCATCAACGCGTGAACAATTTATGGCCCCCCCTGTTAACTTAGATGTTTCAATGGATGCACAAGTACCATTTCCATTAGAAGTTCAGGTTGGTGGTGCAACAGTATTTGTCTTACCAGTAGAAGAGTTTCATCAATTTTAGGAGTAAATAGTAATGACAGAATTAGCTGATGAAACCAGTAATATTAAAATTCAAGAATTACAGCCAAAATTAATTGAACATTTTGAAAAATTGATAATAACAAATAAGTTAGCCCATGCTTATCTATTTTCCGGACCAGAAGGTATTGGTAAGGTTGAACTAGCACAATGGATTGCAATGCGACTCTTTTGTACTGCTGACGAGGATCAAAAGCCTTGCGGTGTATGTGGTGAATGTCAACGAATTCTATCAGGTAATCACCCTGATATCGTGAGTGTTAAGCCTGAAGGCCAGTCAATTAAAGTTGATCAAATTCGATTTTTGAAATCAGAATTTTCAAAAAGTGGTGTTGAAGGTAGCCAAAAGATTTTTATAATTGAAAAAGCTGAGAGTATGACAGCTAGTGCTGCGAACAGTTTACTTAAATTTTTAGAAGAGCCTGTTGGAAATGTGAAAGCTTTCTTATTAACAGAAAATAAAAATCAAATTTTGCCAACTATTCAATCACGGTGCCAACTGGTTAATTTTGTCGCACTCTCTCAAGAAAAATTGATTCAAAATTTATTAAATCAAGGTATCTTGAAAGATCAGGCTCAGTTACTTGTTCATGTAACTGAGAGTACAAGCCATGCTGTAGCATTAGCACAAGATGAGAATTTTACTGAAATGACAAATCAAGTTTGGAATTGGTTCAGTAAATTATTGAAAAATGATGCTGAAAGTTTCATTTTGGTACAAACAAAACTAGTGCCACTCGCAAAAGAAAAACAACAACAGGCATTGATGGTTGATTTAATGGTACTGTTAGCGCGTGATTGTTTACTTGTCCGTTATAATCGTAAGGAACAAGTGAGTTTTTCTAATCGTTTAACTGAAATTGATAAAATAACTCAAATGATTAGTGATAAAAAGTTAGTTGCTATATTAGATGGTTGTTTACAAATTAAAACGATGCTCCAAATAAATATGACATTTCAAAGTGCAATTGAAGTAACAACGTTAAAATTAATAGATTTATAAAATATGAAATGAAGGTGATTTTGTGGATAAGCGTCAACTATATGATAATTTTATAGCTATCGAGGAAGAAATGAAAAAAATGTTATCGAGTTTTGAAACAATAAAATCTGATATGACTGGTGTTCTTGAAAATAACGCTGAATTGGAGATTGAAAACCAACATTTGAGAGAACGATTAAGTGAAATAGAACGACAAACGTCTAAGAATTTTAATGAATCTTCCGATGCAAATCTGTCAAAATCACGTCAAAACTTAGAAAAATTATATGATCAAGGTTTTCATATTTGTAATATTGAAGGGATGTACGGATCACGTCGAGTCGATGATGAACCTTGTGCTTTCTGTTTAGATTTAATTTATGGGGAGCGCGAAGTATGAGTGAAATAGCAGCACAAAGCAGTTTTCAAGGTAAAGGGACAACTGGGTCATTATATTTAGTACCGACACCAATTGGTAATTTATCTGATATGACGTTTAGAGCGATTGATATTTTAAAAGAGGTTGACTATATAGCAGCCGAAGATACACGAAACACACAAAAATTATTAAATCATTTTGAAATTGAAACAAGTCAATTGAGTTTTCATGAACATAATACGCAAGAACGTATTCCGCAATTTGTTGATAAAATATTGGCTGGTCAATCAATCGCACAAGTAAGTGATGCAGGAATGCCATCAATTAGTGATCCTGGGCATGATCTTGTTAAAGCATGTATTGAAGCTAAGATTCCAGTTGTGCCACTTCCTGGGGCAAATGCCGGGATCACTGCATTAATAGCTTCTGGATTAGCGCCACAACCGTTCTTATTCTATGGTTTTTTATCGCGAAAACCTAAGAGTCAAAAAGAAGAATTAGCTGAGTTGAAAAATCAAACAATGACGCTTATTTTTTATGAAGCACCACATCGCTTGAAAAAAACATTAACACAAATAGCTGCTAGCCTTGGTGGTCAGCGTAAAGTTGTACTATGCCGAGAATTAACTAAACGTTATGAAGAATTCTTGCGTGGAACACTGGATGATGCTATCAAATGGGCTGGCACTGAGCAAGTCCGTGGAGAATTTTGTGTAATTGTTGAGGGAAATGATTCGCCAGAAGCAACGGAAGTTGATCATCTGGCTAATATGTCAATTGAAGAACAAGTTGATTATTTGATTGAAACAGGTATGAAAACTAATGATGCGATAAAAGAGATTGCTAAGAAACAAGAGATGAAAAAACAAGAAGTTTATAATCTGTATCATCAGATTTAAGGAGTGAACATATTGGCAGATAATAAATTTAGTGAGCTACATCGTGCGGTTTACTATGAAGGCGATAAAAGTGGGCGTGTGACAGTAGCAATGCTAATTAACATGATTATTTTGGTTTCAACAGACCAAAGTGATAGCTTAGGAATTACTGAAAAAGATTTAACAAATTTGGGCTTTGGTTGGGTTATTACACAATATCTTATTGATATTTCGAGAATACCACATATTGATGAGAATTTAACATTAACTACTGAGGCTGTTTCGTACAATCGTTTCTTCTGTTACCGAGATTTCTGGGTTCATGATGAAGCAGGTAATGAGTGTGCACATATTCATGCTGTATTTGTTTTAATGGATCATAAAACACGTAAAATGACTCGTGTATTGCCAGAAGTTATTGAACCTTTTGGTGCTGAATATACACGAAGAATTGAGCGTTTGGAGAAACCAGTTGGTATCATGAAAGAAGATACAATAGCTGCTAAAAAATCATATGACGTTCGATTCTTTGATATTGATCCAAATCAACATGTAAACAATTCAAAATATTTTGATTGGTTATTAGATTCATTGTCAGAAGACTTTTTAATGTCACATGATTTGAAACATATGAATATTAAATATGAAAAAGAAATTCACTATGGTCATAAGATAGATAGTATCGTTGTTATTGATAACTTAACGACACATCACCAGATTAAAATTGGTGATGATGTTTATTGTGAAGCTGACTGTGAGTGGACGAAACGTTAGAATAAAAAATGCTCTGAGTAACTGGAAGTCTATCCAGTTACTCAGAGCATTTTTTATATTTTTATGATAAAGCATCTGCGACATAAATCGAGAGTTCTTCTTTTTCAAGACCAGCACTTAATCCAACCAATAGTTTGATTCTTGCTTTTTGACCATTTAAGCCACGACAGAAGATGCCGCCCATTTTTTTCAATTGAACGCCACCACCTTCATAGTCGTAAACATCTTGTGCCACGCCATTAAAGCAACGTGAAACAATTACAACTGGAATATCGCGATCAATTAATTTTTGAAGATTAGCTAAAACTTGTGGGGGAAGATTTCCTGCACCAAGAGCTTCAATGACAATACCGTTCGTTTGGTCATTATTAAGAAAACCAAGTAAATCAGCATCCATTCCAGCATAAGCCTTAATTAAATAAACATGATCAACAACTTTGTCGATTGCTAAGCAAGTCTGGCTTAGCAATTCGGCAAAAAAGGTCACGTTATCTTTAGCGATACTACCAATTGGGCCAAACGTTGGTGTTCTAAAAGTTGCGACATTTGTTGTATGTGTTTTTGTTACATAGCGTGCTGTATGAATTTCATCATTCATAACAACTAAGACACCTTTATCAACTGCATCATCACTTGCTGCAGTTAAGATGGCTGTTTGAAAATTGTGTAAGCCATCTGAGCCTATTTCATTTGCGGAACGCATAGCACCTGTTAAAACGACAGGTAGATGGTTCGGTAATGTAAGATCTAAAAAATAAGCAGTTTCTTCTAATGTATCCGTACCGTGAGTAATAACAATACCATCAATCGCTTCCGCGGATGCACGCATAATTCTTTTTTGAATAATTAGCATCTCTATGGGGCCAATATGTGGGGATGGTAAGTTAAAAATATTTTCAGTGATTAAATCGAAACGATCACCAAATGGATTTTCAACTTGGTTTAAAGGGTTTTCTGCACCAGGTGCAACTGCGCCTGTTTCTTGATTTTCAGACATGGCGATTGTACCACCAGTGTGTAAAATTAATATTTTTTTCATATTTTCCTCCTTGCTGACACTTAGATTATACATATTATATTGTACTTTGACTATGAATTTGTTACTGTATATGAACAGATAAGGTGGTTATGAGAATGAAAGAAAAACAATTAAGTAAGAATGAGTATTTATTTATTAGCTCAATGTTATTCGGTTTATTTTTTGGCGCGGGAAATTTAATTTTTCCAGTCTTTGTAGGTCAACAATCCGGACAAAACCTGTGGATAGGTAATTTAGGCTTTCTAATTGCTGGTGTTGGGTTACCTTTTTTAGGTGTAATTGCTATTGGATTGTCTAAAAGTAGGGGAGTTTTCGATTTAGCCTCTAAGGTTAATCGAACGTATGGCATAATTTTCACAATGTTGCTCTACCTAACTATTGGACCGCTATTTGCAGGTCCAAGATCAGCAACTATTCCGTTTGAAATTGGAATTGCACCACATATTAAAGCCAGCCAACATTCAGTATGGCTATTATTATTTTCAATTTTATTCTTCACAATAGTTTGGCTTTTGGCAGTTAAACCAACCAAGATATTAGTCTATGTTGGTAAGTATTTAAATCCCATATTTTTATGTGCGTTGGCTATTTTATTGTTATTTGTATTTATTAAGCCAATGGGTAATTTTTCAGATTTCCCCGCAACAAGTTCTTACAAGAATGGTGCTTTTATGTCTGCTTTTGGGCAAGGATATTACACTATGGATGCACTCGCTGGTTTGGCTTTTGGTATTATCATTGTGGATACAATTAAAGATTTAGGTATTACGAATCCTAAATCAATTACTAAAGGGATTATCTATTCTGGTAGTATCAGTGTTATTTTGATGGGAATCATCTATACATGCTTGGCCTATCTTGGGGCAACGAGTCTGGGTGTATTTCCACATTCTGGTAATGGTGGTGCTATTTTAGCTCAAGTTGCTCAACGTTATTTTGGACAATTCGGAAGTTTCTTTCTTGCTGCAATTATTGTTGTTGCTTGTATTAAAACGGCAATTGGCGTGACTAGCGCATGTGCTAAAACATGTGTTGAAATTATTGGTCATGGTAGCTATAAATTGTATTTAACACTTGGTTGTGTGATTAGTTGTTTAATTGCCAACGTTGGGTTAGATCAATTAATTACATTATCAACACCAGTTTTGATGTTGCTTTACCCACTTGCTATTGTATTGATGATTGCTGCCTGTTTAGAACCTACTTTAAATAAGTATGACTTAAAAGTCAGCATTATCTACAAATGGTTAACCGTTTTAACGCTTTTTAGTGCCATTTTTGATGGACTAAACGCGATGCCAATTTCAATTAAAAATTTAGCTTTTGCTAAAAATATGTTAGCATTTGCAAATCATTATTTACCACTGTTTAATATTGGCTTAAGTTGGATAGTTCCTGCTGCGTTAGGATTACTTATGGGACTAATTTTTATGATTCGTGAAAAGAAAATAAATTAAAAAGAAACATGAAGTGAACCCCAAAAGTTGGAGTAAATATTAAGCGATCATCTGGTCGGTATGTTTTCGATATTCAATCGGAGACA